>NZ_JAPZQM010000708.1:0-1486 GCF_027530565.1 Microcystis sp. LE19-10.1B
CTTGTTCCCCACTTAAGCCCAACTATCGGCACTATTCGTTCATTAAACACTAATTGTCAAGATGCCATGTAATCTTTCCTATCAAAGTAATTTCAGTTCCGGTGCTGATTCGGAGCATCTTTCAATTTGACAACGCCAAAAATGGGTTCTTCGTTACTTGGTATGGTTCTATAGGGTGGCATAAATCGACTAAATCCTTATCTGGTAAGAGACTTAATTGATTAGAACGTAGGTTGGGTTGAAGTATGAAACCCAACGCCCGCATGGGTTACGCTACCGCTAACCCATCCTACAAATAATTGTGCCTCCCTACTTAGTTAGTTATAAATAGTTGACTAGACAAAAAATGTCGATATAATAAATGGTTATGCGGTAACTCTCGCTATTTTTAGCCTTGATTGTAAACCCTAGATAGTTTAATCGATCGCCCCTTAATAAAATGGCAATACAAACAACCTTTGCAGAGATTCTAGAAGCAGCCGAGCAACTTTCTCTTGAAGATCAAGAAAATCTCATTCATATTTTACAGAATCGTCTTCGAGATCAAAAAAGAACAGAGTTGATTAGAGATGTTCAAGAAGCTCAACAAGAATTTGCACAAGGTCAATGTCAACCCCTGACACCTGAACAAATCATGGAGGAAATCCTTTCCTGAATTTTGTTTTATTACGCTCCAATATATTTATTAGAAATGCTCGAAAAATTGTGAAAAAACAGGCTTTTTTAGTTCAAAATATCCAAGAAACTTTAGCTTTATTATCCGTAGATCCATTTCAACCTCGATTAAGAACACACAAATTAAAAGGGGAGCTTAAAGATTCTTATGCTTGTAGTGTCGGCTATGATTTAAGAATTGTCTTTAAATTCGTTGAATATGAGCAGAAACAGGCAATTCTTTTAGAGTCAATTGGGACTCACGATGAAGTTTATTAGTGCGGATGATTATTGCGCTCAGTTTGGAGAAACCGAAACAGAATCAAGATAAAAAACCCTAAGATGCTTCATTAACAGATATTTCAGCTTTTTTGAGCGCAATTTGCCATTCTAAGTCGGCTATTTCTCGATCGAGTTCGGCAATTTCACTATTAACTTGCTTTAAATCGGCGATAATTTCTTGTTTACTGCGTTTTCTACCGTAGATAGCCAGTTCATCCTCTTGTAATTTCTCAAGGATAGAGTCTAGGGAACCGGTTAAATCGGCCGAGGGACTATCCATAATACCTAGACGCATCAATACCTGTACCGCTTTGACAACGTCTTGCTGATAGGCTTCTCTAGAGGGGTAATCTTGGGGGTTTTTGAGATTTAAAGCGTCAATGATATTCATATTTCAGGTTATGAAGGTTGGCTCTTCGTTACTTGTTATGGTTCGATAGGGGGGCATAAATCGACTAAATCCTTATCTGGCAAAAGATTTAACTGATTAGCTCGCTCTAGATCAAAAACAATTGACAAAAATCGTCCAATGTCTTTCTCTATAAGGGTT
>NZ_JAPZQM010000328.1:0-2080 GCF_027530565.1 Microcystis sp. LE19-10.1B
CAATCCTTATCTGGCAAGAGATTTAATTGATTAGTTCGCTCCAGATCGCAAACAATTGACAAAAATTGCGGCAATGTCTGTCTCTATAAAGGTTTCATTCTTTATAACCCCGTCCATTGCATAAGACAAACCGAAGAACCAAGAATAATAATATCTACGTCAATACAGGGTAAGCGCATCTTAACAATTCTTGACAAAATCAACTTTATGTGATTTGCTTACCCAGAGAGCGATTCAGGCATATTTGAGGAGAATTGGCCATCTCAATTGTTAAGCAAAAATCGACCAAATGTGAATATTTCGTAACTATTCTGATTGACTGGTATCACTTGAAATGCCCACACAGCAAGCGGTTCACAAAATTGGCTAATTGTCAATAGCGTTTGAGATGCTCTCACCCTGGGGGCAAAACCTTTACCCATGAGCTATTTCCTCGTTAATTTTCATGAACAACAGTGAGACTAAGGCTTAATTATAAATTATACAGAGGTAGCAGCGGCTAAGTCTGGGTACTGGCGGTGCGGGACGGTGCTATGGCGATTTCACTACCCTATTCAGAAATCTTTGTCAAGTACAATTTATACCAAATTAGATGAGCTTACCCTGATAATTTATCTATCTCTTTATACTAAACTAATGTGTATTAAGCCAGTGGCTTGCTTGTTCTACAAATACTGTGGCGTATTCTCAGGCAATTTGTGTTTGTTCCCTAGTTATTTCAATAACTTGATCATAATCTCCTAATTGTCGTAAATCATAGGTAATTCTTAACGCTTTTGATAGTTCTAATGGTAATTCCCCTGTTTGAATAAAATGTTGAGAAAATTGCTGTCGTACCCCTCGATGACTACGAGTATTGATATTTTTAACTATTAACAGAGCTTGGACTGTACAATAAATGGCATAATAGCAACGAGAAATACAAGCACGATAATAATTTTTTTCAAGTAATAGGGTGGCCGCTTCTAATTCTTCATTAGCTTGATTGATATAGGACGAAATTTGGTTTTGGTTCACAGGACAATCCCTTCTCGGCGAATATTGTCCATTAATGGGGTTTGTCGATGTACAAAGTCTTCATCGGCGATGGGAATCAAAGAAATGAAGGTATTATATTTAAGGTCTAGTTGAGTAGCGATGTCTGCCATCCGAATCACTTCATCTCCAGGGGAAATGGGGCCTTTTAATACGACCATAATATCAATATCTGAGTCCTCATTGGCGTTACCCCTCGCTTGTGAACCAAAAAGGATGAGTTTTACTAACCGGTTTCCATAAAACTTTGCTAATTCTTGGCGAAATTCTTGTAGTATAGGCATTAGGGTTTGTAATTGAGCCATTGTTTTATTACCTAGAAATTATTGTATTTGGCAAAAAAATGTATTATGGTGGCCT
Organism: Microcystis sp. LE19-10.1B; assembly: GCF_027530565.1. Classification (NCBI taxonomy): domain Bacteria; kingdom Bacillati; phylum Cyanobacteriota; class Cyanophyceae; order Chroococcales; family Microcystaceae; genus Microcystis; species Microcystis sp. LE19-10.1B. The sequence goes on from NZ_JAPZQM010000328.1 coordinate 1,396, forward strand.
GTGCTGATCGTAGCACTTCTAATTGATTTATGAGCATCACCGCCACCAGCGACTAACATCCCTAATACTTTGATACACTTCTCTTAAGGCAACCTCCCCCCCCAAATGAAGGATTAAAGGCGCTAAGTTGGAAATAGTTTCAAGGACATTAGAACGAGTGAGACTCCCCAAAGCCTGAAGGGTTGGGAACATCTCATTTTGGATTTTGGATTGGGGGATTGTCTGTGTGAACCAGTTTCAGGAGAAAACTTCCCATCTGTAGAAGGCGATTGGCGAAAATGGGATGCTCTCATCGCCTTTGAGGTTTTAATAGGTTTGAGGTTGAAAATTATCGGGAATATCTAATTCAAATACTTGGTCATGAATCCGAGCCACATAAAACCCTTCTTGCAGAATTTTTTCCCGTAATTCGTTCGATAAGTCAACCGATGCTAGTATGCCATAGAGTTTTTTTTCTTTGTGTTCAGGGAAAAAGCTGCGAAACCGTTGCAAAATACTTTTTAATTGTGTAATGGATTCCTCTCTAGCATGACTTTTAACCTCGACGATATAGGCAGTATTTAGCTCACCATTGGTATAGGCAAGAACATCAATTTCTAGGTGTTTTCCATCTTTACTGACTCGCACACTGGGACTGATAACTTCCATACCAAAGCGTTGTCTGAGAATCGTTTCCATTGAGGGA
>NZ_JAPZQM010000056.1:0-2306 GCF_027530565.1 Microcystis sp. LE19-10.1B
CAAGTCCTTATCTGGCAACGTTTTTAGTCGATTTCTCGAAATACATAGCTGAAAATTTTTAAAAACGTCGTGCTTTGCTTACCTCATAAGCGATTAAAGGTAGCAAAAAAAGAATTAGATTCGGAGAATGAATCAGCCCTACCCTTCAAAAGGGGGACTTATCCCTAGAAGGTATTTCAAAAAACTACAGTTCCCACAATGGACGCAGTTTAAAAGCTAATTTACTGACTCAATTAATCGCAAATCACCAAATTAAAGAGATACCTGTAAGAGGCATTCTCCTATCACAACTAATAAGCGGTAAACCAAGGTGAAAGGCTGTAGCGGCAATTATTCTGTCAGGTAAATCAGGTACGGCAGTTCGTAATACGGTCGCCAAAACATTGACAACCTCGGCAGTCAAATCAGCTAAGATAAACCCACTATTACCAGCTAATAACTCTGCATCTAATTGGGATTTTAGTTCAGGTGCAATACGTCCTTTTTCTTGCAGATAAATTATCTCTATTAAACAGATAGTTGGAATATAAATGACAATTTCACCGCGATCGCATTGTTCAAATGTTTGGTTAGCTGTAGAACTCAAGCGTGGACTATCCTCTAAATACCAAATCAAAGCATGAGTATCGGTCACTGCATCACTCATCAAATATCCTCACGAGGAAAGTTAGCTCCTATCTGTTGTTTTACATCAGCGATATCTGCATCACTGATGTTGGCACCTCGCCATAATCCCCGCAAAGATTTACGAGGTTGATGGGTAGTAACCACTAACTGTTGTTTAATATCAGGAGTCACTTTTTCAATTAGACGTACTTTGTCTAGAGGAGAAAGCTGTTTGACTATCTCTAAGGCATCTTCTAGGGTAACAACTCTTGTCATCTTTTTAGACCTCAAGAAATAATGAGAATAACTTTCTGATTACATATCATCTTACAACGAATTTGAATCTTGGATCAAAAGGTTAAAATTCTCACAAAAATATTGACAAGTGCTGATCTAAGCTTAACAAAAACTTAACACAAATTCACTTAAAAACTATTGATTCGGCAGAAAAAAGGTGGTATGACTGAACTCAACAACAATAATGGAGGACTTACCCCATGAAAACTAAAAAACTGACACCCCGCAATGCTGCTCCTGTCCAACGGGAAAATACCGCTACCGTCTCTCGTAATGGCAATGCGATCGCTCAACTTGATTGGGGAACTTTTTGTGTGGGAGAGGATGGGAATGGCAATTGTGAAGAGTGGTACGAACTGCCTTTTGCGGGAGACGACGCAGAGTAATCCCTCCGATTTTAGCACGAACCTCAAATCAGGTCAAAAGTCTTTTTCTCCTTGCCAGGGCGCACGGTTTGCCTCAAGGAATTGACCTACAACCCTAGTTAATTCCTGGCTTTCGGATACCTGACACGGGGAGAAGCATTGCTCGGGGAGAGGGGGAGCGGGGGAGTACAGGTTTTTGCTCTTCTGTTGTCTCCCTTTTCCTTGGCTCACCAGTGCTAGAAGATTTAGATTCACAATAGGATACCAAGGAAAATTTTTTTATGAAAACTGTTGACAAAACTCAGTTAAAAGCTAATTTACTAGAATTATTGCAAATTGTGGAGTTACAAGGAGAAGAAATTTTAGTGACAGAAGGGACTAAACCAGTGGCGAGAATTTCTCCCTATCAAAAAAGTTATTCAACGGCGGAATTGTTTAAGAATATGCGAGGCAAGGTTCAGTATTTTGAAGATTTAACTACCCCAACAACCGAAGAATGGACGGAAGTATAAAAATTGTTCTTGATACTTGCGCCTTAATCTGGTGGAGTTTAGATCCCGACAAACTTTCTCAAAAAGCCAAGGAAGCTTGTGAACAGATGGAACAGCAAAAAAATGGTTTAGTACCATCAACAGCAATCTGGGAAATAGCCATTAAGGTTAACAACCGCAAATTAGATTTAGGAGTGAACATAGATGATTATATTGCAACTCTAAAAAAATCTGATGTTGTTCGGATTATCCCGATCAATGAGGAAATTTGGCTCGACAGTGTTAGGTTAAAATGGGAACATCGAGATCCGGTAGATAGAGTAGTTGTGGCGATCACCCAAAGAGATAAAGCAAATGTTATCACCGCAGATCAAAAAATAGCTAGTTTCTATTCTTCAGTAATTTGGTAAGCAACTAATCAACTAATCTACTCCTAGTGGACTGTTTCAACTAAAATAGGGCAATAGATTTGGCTCTTCTGGTTTCTGTGTGGAAACGAGGTCTATACTGATAGAATATCCGCAAAATAGCCCTAAAAGTCTTGCCC
>NZ_JAPZQM010000728.1:0-1538 GCF_027530565.1 Microcystis sp. LE19-10.1B
TAGCACCATGGCGTTTAACCTCAACGGTTTCAACTTCAACCAGTCGATTCTCGATTCTCAAGGTCGTGTAATCGGTACTTGGGCCGATGTGTTAAACCGCGCTGGTATCGGTATGGAAGTAATGCACGAGCGTAATGCACATAACTTCCCCTTAGACTTGGCTAGTGGTGAACAGGCTCCTGTAGCTCTGATTGCTCCTGCTATCAATGGTTAATTCCTAGTCTGAACGAAAAGGCACTCCCGCAAGGGGGTGCTTTTTTGTTGTTAGAATTATGATATAGCTCAATGTTAAGTGGAGTTAATTTTATGATATCCCCTCAAATTATTGAACTTGAACAAAAGTTACGAAATTTTTCGTTTGAAGATAAACAATGGTTATTAGAACAGTTACACAAGCATTTAGAAGTTTTAAAAGAAAATGTAAATAGAAAACAGGCCAAAGATTTGATTATGGAAACATTAAATGAGGTTCAAAATATGCCCGATAATTGTTATCATGAAGTTTGGCAAAAATTTGATGACGCTTGTGTGAGAATTTCAGGAAACTTAGAAGAATCTGATTTACTATGATGTTTGCTCAAGATTCACCTCTTGTTATTCTTGATACTTCGGTTTTTCTTTCAGCTTTGTTAAGTAAAAATCCTAACAGTGCGCCTTGTCAAATTATTCGTTATTGGCGAGAGGGTAGATTTAAGTTAGTTATTTCTCCTCAATTATTGGAGGAATTGGTTGAAAAACTATTACTGAAAAATATTGACAGAAATGATATTAAGGAGATTTTAACGGCTATTTTTTATACTGCTATCAAAATTCAAGGCATTTATCAAGCAACGCTACTCGATCAGGTTGATCCAAATGATAATATGTTTTTGGCAGCCGCTTACGAAATAGGTGCTGATTATCTAGTTTCTTTAGATAAAAAACACATTTTACCGCTAAAGCATTATCATCATACACAAATTTTATCGCCAAATTTATTCTTACAAGTTTTGCAAAATAGTTAAAGATAAAAATGCGATCGCATCTATTTGTAAAGAGATAATCCTAATCGTTAGGATTTCTTTTAAGATAAGATTTAAAGACAGGATTAATAGGAAAATAGGACGAGGTTTCTGATGGTAATTTATCCAGTAAACAGCGTCTCATTAATGACTGAATAGCTGCCCAAAATTGGGATTGAGAAAGGTCAAGATTACCAGTTTTGGGAAACTTTTCTACCGCTTCAGTTTGATTAGCTAACCAGTGCATCACATTTTTTTCTGTTGCGGATAAACGCTGTAAATGACATTCGATCGAGTCTTCTATATCTCCTAAATAAATTTCATTTTTCATTTGTTCTAAAAATAAGGATACTTCTCCATCAAATAGTTCAATAATGGCAACATCTCAAAAACCGATGAGAGGTAAGATGAAAGCCACGACAGCATCTCTGGCCTCTCAGCCTATCGCCTGTGGCTGTTAGGTAGTGTCTAGCTAGTGACCAACTTCCAGGCTGAGACTGTTCTGGGGAGCCGCCCGCGCTCTGATCAGAGCCGGCA
>NZ_JAPZQM010000109.1:0-26795 GCF_027530565.1 Microcystis sp. LE19-10.1B
CAATTGTCTATCTTTTGGTATTAACCTATTTGTGCCTTAAGTCCTTTCCTGTATGAATTTCAGCTACTTTTGAGCGTAGTTGCTCTCATCGAATTTTATTTTAAGTTAATTATTTGCATAACAATTCCCGAAGAGCCACAATCTCCTTTAAGGAAACTTATCACAAAAGCTTTGCGTAATTATAGCAAAGATTCTTAGATATGACTGCACTTTATCACAAAATTTCACTATTATTTCGGGTGCGGTGATTTGTTATGTTTCTTGGTTCACAACTTCTTTAACAATTTGTCATACTCTGCGTGAGAGCCTATCCAAAACCAAACAATTACATTCTTACTCTTGATTCTTCCTAGCGCTCTCCAACCTATACCGACTCTGATTGACCAGATCTGGTCTTCTTGATTGACCTCCTTAAATTCTAAGCTTGGATGGCTTGGGTTATCTTGCCATAACTTGTAATTTTTTCTGGCTGTTCTTTTCACTCTGTCTGGTAGCTGTTGAAATAAGCCGACGAAATCTGGATTTAGTTCCGACTTCATAGCTCATCAAATCCCATTTCTTCAGTCTGTCCGTTTTCTGAATCCGCAATAGCTTTCTGAGCAAGTTCTTTGAGAATTAAGCTGTCTTGGGGTTTAGATAATGTTTCTTGCCATTTGATTTCATTTTCGATGTCTTCAATAAACTGCTCTGCCAGTTCGTCTTGAATTGCTTCTGGTAGTTCTTGAGCTTTTTGTACAGCTTTACTTAGAAGTGTTGATAACATTTCTTCTCTTCTCTTGAAAACATAACTACATATTATAGGTCAACTTTCTCTATAACACTCTCTGGGGTAACGATATGGGTCAACTTTCTGTATATCACCCCATTTAGGCGCAATCGCCGGAACTTTTCCCTATATCACGACCAAAAGCGTGTTAGCCAGATTAGCCTATTGCCAAAAACCTTGGTTAACTAAATTCCTGACAATTAGGCTCATTCTAGCGATGATTCTTCGATCTGACCGCACCCATTGACAAAAATTTACAATTATTCGACCTTTAGCGATCGCTATCGGGGGATAGTTGTTTTTTGTTACAGCAGTGGGGAGAAGGGAGCGGGTTTTTCAAGTTGGATTGGCAGTTAATCATGCTATTAAAAACCGATTCAGTATAAAGACCCCGTTATGCCGTGTCCCTACAGATAGACTTCAACGGCTCTAGCATTCGGCGCGTCACGGAATAAAAATGCGTCTTGCGCCTCGATAGGTATCAATATCAAGCACAATTTCAACAAGACTTTCAACACACCGACCTCGATATTCGGAATCATTCAAAAGCCGATCAGCATTGCTAACGGTGATCACAGGCAATGACTCTGAGGTATTTTCTTCACGCAGGACCTGCTCTAGGGAATCTTTCCCTTCCATACTGCGATTAGCGGTAAGCAAAATCATCTGATTCTCTTGAGCAAGTCGCCAAACCGTCCTGTCATCACTGTTGATCGACAAATCCATCTCTGCAAAGGTGACGAACTGCATCGGGACGATATCAAGCCAGCCCTGAGTTGCGATCGCACCAAAGAAAACCAAGGCATGACCTTTGAGATTGTGATCAATCAAAAAAATCATACTTTCGACTCACGCTTTGCCTTAGCCACTCGAAGCTTTTCCCAAGCAGCCTCGGAGCCTGGCTTAGGTGGTTGCGCAGCAATACGGGCAACTCGCTCACGATTTTGCTCTTCATAATATTGTCGGAGTTCTTCAGCTTCTTTGAGAACTTGCTGGTACTCAGCCTCTACATCCGCACGATGAGCCTCAATATAAGCCAGGGCAGTGTTAATTTGCTCTTCCGTCAGATCAAATAATCCCTGAATGAACTTAGGTGGATATTGAGCAGTCACATAATCCATCACATCGTAGAGGGTGATGCGGGTTCCTGCGATCGTCAGTCCTCGCTCTGTACGAATGATATCAGTTTTTCCATTAGATGCGAGCGTCATAGCTATAGTCTCAGTCTTTCACCATCTCATTCCATATTACCGCATGAAAAAGCAAGGTGAGCAAACGCCCACCCTGACTACTAATTCGCAAGCTCTTTAATCCTCAACCCAGACTTTCAAAATGTATTTCAGCCTCGTTCCTGCATCTAGCCAGTAGTGAACTCCAATATCTGGCAATTCAGTATCACCAGGCCCCGTACTACAAGATCGGCGATCAAATTTAGACCACAGCTTCAATCAATGGGCATGGTGCGTTCCCCAAAATCGATCGCTGGAGCAGTAGGAGCCACATTAGGGAACGCACCCTACGGCGATTGCGTACTGCTACGCAGTGCCTTCGGCATCGCACTGCCATGTCTAGGAGCAAAGTGACGCTCGCGGCATCGGCAGCTGCAACGATCGGTTAGCCAGCGGTTACACAGGTAGCCAGGTATCCCGGTTTGGCAATGGGCCAGCCAACTTGCAGCGGGCAACAGGCGTCAGTGGATCAACGAGACCCTTCGTCTTATCTGACATGATAGAGTTGCCGAAGTTCATAACGTCGCAAGGCAGGACTGACCCGTGCACCCATTCAGAAATCGATCCATGTCGTGAAAAAAGCCGTCGTAACCAGAAAGGTTTACGAAACTTACTTGGTCCGTACTCGGCAATTGAGTTGGCAACGGGAGGATCATCGCCACGTCGGATTCCGACGTTATTGGGACGCTCCGCCTGTGCGTAAAGGGAGTGATCGAATTGCGCCACGGGATGAACGCTTCCATCATGGACGTGGGCAGTCGGGAAGAAAAGGGCCGTTGAATTCCGCGTCCTAAACGACAATGCCATGGGATGGATCCGCATGTCTCCAGATCGAAGCTGAAAGACGGCAAAACCAAAGTCACTGTAAAGCGGCAGCTGTTTCCAAACATCCTCTGGAAGGCGAAATCGAAGATCAAGTCTGTGAAAATCCGCGAGTGCGGGTACGAACGAAGCGTCAAACGCGCCAACTCGATGAACCATGAGATTTCTAGGACTCGCTCTCGCGACAGCGACGCCTTTGCTACGCATTTCCAGCGGCTGCGGGAAGCATCGATCCATGTCGCGAAAAAAGCCGTCGTAACCAGAAAGGTTTACGAAACTTACTTGGTCCGTACTCGGCAATTGAGTTGGCAACGGGAGGATCATCGCCACGTCGGATTCCGACGTTAGGCGCATCTCATACACTAAGTGCTGACGGTCGCCATTCAGGCGAGCGTAGATCTTCGTGTTGGACACCTGTTGAACGTCGTGAGAAAAGATACACATTGGATTGCGTCTGCCTAACTACATATTATGCGGAAACTTTCTGTATAACACTCTATTTAGGCGCAATCGCCAGAACTTTTCCCTATATCACACCCAAAAGCGTGTTAGCCAGATTAGCATATTGCCAAAAACCTTGTTTAACTAAATTTCTGACAATTAGGCTCATTCTAGCAATGATTCTTCGATCTGACCGCACCCCTTGAAAAAAATTTATAATTATTCGACCTTTAGCGATCGCTATCGGGAGATAGTTGTTTTTTGTTAGAGCAGTATGGAGCAGTCTAACTGATGGCTATATTTCCAGATTATCGCCCGCAGGAAACCAATCTTCATCGAGAATTTGTTCAAGGGAACCAATGGGAATAACGGGGAAAGTATCGAGGGGTAATTGAGAGCGGTCACTGGCATTTTTTCGGGCTGAAAGATAACATTCATCAAAAATTTCCAAAAGATAAGGTTTCAGACTAGGACTATCTTTAAGTTCATCTAATATATCGAGACGAAAAGTTCTAATCTCTCCCTTCCAGTGACCTTCGTTTCTCTCTCTTTCTGCCGCCCAATATTTGAGCTTAAGTAAATGTTCTAATAATCGGGTTAACAGACTTTTAATTGTGCGCTTTTCACTCCTTCCCATACTTGCTAATTCCTCTAGTAAATTCTCTAAATCTACCCGCTCAAACTGTCTCGCTTGCAGTTGATTAATAGTAGTTCTAATCCAGAGATAAAAGTCTTCTTCGTACATGGTTTTATTATCCATAATTTACCTCTATATATTACTCGTGGTTATTAGTGGGAAACCAATCTTCATCGAGAATTTGTTCAAGGGAACCAAGAGGAATAGCGGGGAAAGTATCGAGGGGTAATTGAGTTCTAACTTGAGCCTCTTTTCTAGCAAATTGATAGCATTCCTCAAAGATTTCGAGAATATAGGGTTTTAAACTAGGGCTATCTTTAATTTCTTCGATTATTTGTCGGCGAAAGTTGATAATTTCCCCTTTCCAGTGACCCTCATTTCTTGCTCTTTCTCCTGTCCAGTAAGTTAGTTTCAGCAAATGTACCAGCAATTGAATCAAAAGATTTTCGATTTTGCGTTTTTCACTCCTTCCCATACTTGCTAATTCCTCCAGTAAATTATCTAAATCTACCCGCTCAAACTGTCTCGCTTGCAGTTGATTAATAGTAGTTCTAATCCAGAGATAAAAGTCTTGTTCGTACAGGGTTTTATTGTCCATAATTGACCTCTAGATATTACTCATGGTTATTACTGGGAAACCAATCTTCATCGAGAATTTGTTCAAGGGAACCAAGGGGAATAGCGGGGAAAGTATCGAGGGGTAATTGAGAGCGATCACTAGCATCTTTTCTAGCAAATTGATAGCATTCCTCAAAGATTTCCAAAAGATAGGGTTTGAGACTAGGGCTATCTTTAACTTCTTTGATTATTTGTCGGCGAAAGTTTCTAATTTCCCCTTTCCAGTGACCCTCATTTCTAGCTTTTTCTCCTGTCCAGTAGGTTAGTTTCAGCAAATGTACCAGCAATTGAATCAAAAGATTTTCGATTTTGCGTTTTTCACTCCTTCCCATACTTGCTAACTCCTCCAGTAAATTATCTAAATCTACCCGCTCAAACTGTCTGGCTTGCAGTTGATTAATAGTAGTTCTAATCCAGAGATAAAAGTCTTGTTCGTACAGAGTTTTATTTTCCATAAATACTCACTTAAACTAAATAAAACGGGGATAATCATAAAACTTAACTATACAAACTAGCCACATATTCACCATAGCCATTATAGGGCAGAGTTTCGATAATTTCCCAAGATAAATCACTTCTACTACCGATAAATTTTTCCGTTGCTTGCGACCAACGGGGATGGGGTTTACTGGGGTTGACATTAGCCTCAAAATCGTATTCGTGAGCGTCAATTGTGTTCCAGTAGGTGGCGGGTTGTTTGGCGGTAAATTCAATTTTTACTATCGATTTTGCTCCTTTAAAACCGTATTTCCAAGGAATAACCATTCGCAAGGGTGCGCCCTGTTGTTTCGGTAAATTATGACCGAAAATTCCCACAGCAAAGAAAGCTAATTCGTTGGCCATTTCTTCAATTCTTAAACCTTCTGTATAAGGCCATGGTAAGGCTCCTAAATGTAATCCTGGCCCCTGGGTAATTTCTGGATTATAAAAGGAAGTAAAACGGACGAATTTAGCTTCTGGTTTTGGTTCCACTGCCGCAATTAAAGCACTCATCGGAAACCCCAGCCAAGGTAAGACCATTGACCAAGCTTCCACACAACGAAAACGATAGATTCTTTCTTCGAGAGGAAAGGTTTTTTTAATAGTATCTATATCGTAGGTCTGGGGATTTTTTACCAATCCTCCCACTTCTACCGTCCAGGGATTCGTCGGTAATTTCTGCGCTTTTAACCAGATATTTTTCCCCCCTCCGAACTCATAAAAATTGTTATATCTCCCCGCTACAGTTTCGGCAGCTATGGGGCGATTTACCGTTAAAAACTGCGGATTCTTGCTGAACCCTTCAATTTTAGGTAATTGTAAACTTTTTTCTAAAGCTTCCGAGGAGGAGGATTTACCACAAGCAGTTAATAATAGGGAACTCCCCGCAATTCCTGCCCCGATTAACCCCTGTAAAAAGCGACGACGGTTAAAATAAACACTTTCGGAAGTAACTTCATTTTCGGAAATTTGCCAGGATTTAGCTAAACGAATTAAGACCATAATTATCCCCAATTTTATTGACAAAAAAGCAGAGTTATGATATGGGATACCACAACTCTGATTGTACAATAGTTTGTCAGTTTTTTTAAGAAATTTCGGCGAGCATCGGGGCAGTAACCAGAGGTTCCCGTCGTCCTTTTAAGACCATGGGAACTCCTCGCGAGGGAGCAAGGGTGACACCGCGACGACTGGGTTTTTCGGGGGTATTATTAACTAGAGTTAACTGATAATTAGCCAAAATTGTGGCGATAGCGATTTTCATCTCGTAGATAGCTAAAACTTCCCCGATACAACGACGCGCCCCACCACCAAAAGGCATATATTCGTAGGGGGTGAATTGTTTTTCTAAAAAGCGTTCCGGTTTAAAAGTATGGGAATCGGGGAAAGTTTGCTCGCGGTGGTGGGCCAGATAAATACAACCCATAAGAATTGTCCCTTTTTCTAAAGGATAACCATCTAGTTCTACCGGTTTTTCCACTACTCGCGGAAAAGTTAACATTCCCACGGGATGAATGCGTAAAGTTTCCGAACAAACTGCCGAAAGATAGGGTAATCGAGTTATGTCAATGGGGTTAGGATTATCTCCTAAAGTGGCTATTTCTTGGAGAATTTTTGCTTTAATTTCTGGATAGCGATGAGTCCAGTAGAGCGCCCAAGACATAGAAGTGGCTGTGGTTTCATGACCGGCGAATAATAAGGTCATTAATTCATCGCGCAATTCCTTATCGCTCATCGGGTTGCCTTCTTCATCCCGGGCGGACATCAGTAGTGATAAAATATCGGTGCGATTGGGGTTAGGATTAGCTTTTCTTTCGGCAATTTCTGTATAGATAATATCATCAATTTTTTCTTGGGAACGCTGGTATTTTCCCCAGGGACTCCAAGCACCCAAATCAGCCCGCAAAATTGGGAAAAATAGCAAAGAAGCCATCACCGGAGAGTTAAATATATCGAGCATTTCAGCCAGAATTTTTTTCAGGGTTTGATAACGTTCCCCTTGACTAATTCCAAAAACTGCCTCCATAATTACTTGTAAAGCGATTGCTGTGGTCGCTGAACGGGCCTTAAAAGGTTGATTTTCGGGCAATTCTGCCATTACTCTTAGGGTAATATCGCGGATTAAATCGCCGTAGAAACGCATTCTTTCCCCGTGAAAAGGTGGCAATAAAAGCTGACGGCGTTTTTTGTGGATGTCTCCGTCTAACATGACGACGGAATAATCACCAATAATCGGGGCAATAATCCGATTGGCTTCCCCCGGTGCCGAAAATTTTTTACGGTCATTAGTTAAAACCTGTTGTAGGGCCGCAGGACTACTGACAAAGATAAAATTATCTACAGTTAAACCCACTTTTGTGCTAAAAATATCGCCATGCTTGCGGGCGGCATTTTCCATAAAAGCTACAGGATTAATGATCCATTGTGCCATTTGCAGGAAGGTAGGGGCTTTGACCTTGGGCATGATTTTCATAGATTAATTGCTATATCTAATGCTAATTATTTCTAATTGTGACATTTTTTCCCCAGAGACGGCAAGGTGTAATAAGCTGCCCGCGCATTTAAATTGCTTATTGAGATGAGGCAAGAGGCACTCTTGCAAGGGGCAAGAGGCAAAAGTAAAGGGATTAGGGGAGATTTAGCTAATCTAAGGATAGGCAGTTAAGATACCTCTCAGCTTATCAAGTAAACAGCAAAAATTACCGGGCTGTTGCTCGTCCTATCTTCTCCCAGAGAGGGGGATTTTCTGGGAATTTTCAGGATTGGCTTTCTGGTCTAAACAATGATAACTACGGTAGAATAGCCCCTAGTTCTATTTAATTCGCTTTTATAGTTTAATCTCTCTTTTATTCTCTTTTTAGGGACTTGTGATGATTATTTCCCAGTCCAGCAACTGGAAAAAGCTGGTTATTTGCCGTTATTTGCCGCTGCTAATCGCCTTTAGCGGCACTTTTCTCCTGACTACTCCCCCCGCTTTTGCCCTCGAATCCAGTGCCTCCACAGGTTTTAATCCTCAAACTATTCTTTTCCATGCCTTAACTTGGGTGGATAGTTTGGGAGCCGTGGGAGCGATCGCGTTTATAATTATCTATATTCTAGCTACTGTGGCCTTTTTTCCAGGTTCAATCCTGACTTTAGGGGCTGGTGTGGTTTTTGGCCTGGTTTTAGGCTCTTTTTACGTCTTTATCGGGGCAACTATCGGCGCTACTGTCGCTTTTCTGGTGGGACGTTATCTGGCTAGGGGTTGGGTGGCGGAAAAAATTCAAGGTAATAGTAAATTTCAAGCTATCGATGAAGCTGTAGGGAGAGAAGGTTTAAAAATAGTGCTTTTAACCCGGTTATCTCCCATATTTCCTTTTAATCTGCTCAATTATGCCTATGGTGTCACCGGGGTTTCCCTGAAAGATTATCTACTAGGTTCCGCAGGCATGATTCCGGGGACGATAATGTATGTTTATATTGGCTCTTTAGCGGGCAGTCTTGCCACTATCGGGACCTCGGCACCAGCCACTAACCCAGTTTTACCATGGACTATTCGCCTGAGCGGTTTTATCGCCACCGTTGCCGTCACCCTCTACGTCACAAAAATTGCCCGTCAGGCCCTGGCATCAGTTATCAATGAATAGTAATCATTTATCAGTCAGGGGTGTGGGGGAATGGGGAAGTGGGGGAATGGGGAAGTGGGGTGTGGGGTGTGGGGTGTGGGGTGTGGGGTGATGGGAAGTGGGGTGTGGGGAGTTTTCTCAGTTAACTGATAACTGATAACTGATAACTGATAACTGATAACTGATAACTGATAACTGATAACTGATAACTGATAACTGATAACTGATAACTGATAACTGATAACTGATAACTGACTCCTCAAAACCTAAGACTCTGCACCTCACAACTATGGGAATTGCTATAAGTAGGTGGGTGGAATTAAATATAAAATAAACGTAGGTTGGGTTGAAGCATGAAACCCAACGCCCGCATGGGTTACGCTACCGCTAACCCATCCTACAAATAATTGTGCCTACCTACTTAACTGCTTTAGTAAACCTCTTGCATAATTAATTTTTCAGGGTTCAAAAACGGCAAAAATAAGAATTAAATTGCATAAAATCTGTAAATAGACCATTTAACTGATTATTATTCATTCTTAATTCTCCTGACTACTGACTACTGGCTACTGATTCCTAATCCTAACAACAATTTTTGATTTTTACAAGAGGTCTAATATGTTTCAAAATAGCTCTAGGGAAGTTAATGTTCTCCCAGTGGACGAACATAATCAAAAATTAGTTAATTATGTTCATCCTGCCGATTGGGTCAATCCACAACCCCAAGATTGTTATGATTTAGTCGTCATCGGTGCGGGTACTGCGGGTTTAGTTGTAGCGGCGGGGGCGGCGGGTTTAGATATAGGTTTAAAAGTGGCTTTAGTGGAAAAACATCTCATGGGGGGAGATTGCCTCAATTTCGGTTGTGTTCCTTCTAAATGTCTGATTCGTTCCTCTAGAATTATCGGGGAAATTGAGCAAGCCAAAAAATTAGGAATTAATATTGGAGATACTAGGGTAGATTTTGCCAGAGTCATGACCAGAATGCGGCAAATTCGCGCCGATATTAGTCATCATGATTCGGTGCAACGTTTCCAAAAACTAGGTATCGATGTCTTCTTGGGTAGCGCTCGTTTTTTAGGACAAAATGCCGTGGAAGTCGCGGGAAAAACCCTCGATTATAAAAAAGCTGTCATTGCCACTGGTGCTGGGGCCTTTCATCCCGATATCCCCGGACTAAAAGAGGCGGGATTTTATACCAATGAAACAATTTTTTCCCTAACAGAATTACCTCCCCGATTAGCTGTTATCGGTGGCGGGCCGATTGGTTGTGAATTAGCCCAAGCTTTTCAACGGTTAGGCGCGCAGGTGATTTTATTTCATAATCATTCCCATCTTTTGAATAAAGAAGACCGAGAAGCGACCGAAATTATTGAGAATGCTTTGCTGCGGGAAGGAATGCAATTAATTCTCTCTTGCCAAATTGAACGGGTGACAAAAAATGAGCAGGGTAAAACCATTGAATATACTAGCAACGGTCAAGGAGCAACTATCACCGTTGACGAGATTTTAGTCGGTGCTGGCCGGGAGCCTAATGTGTCAGGATTAAATTTAGAAGCGGTAGCCGTGGAATACGATACTCGTCGGGGAGTCAAAGTTAATGATTATCTGCAAACTACTAACCCGAAAATTTATGCGGCCGGTGATATCTGTATGGATTGGAAATTTACCCATGCCGCCGATGCGGCCGCCCGTATTGTGATTAAAAATACCCTCTTTTCTCCCTTCGGTTTCGGACGCGATAAGCTCAGTAATTTAGTTATGCCTTGGGTCACTTATACCGACCCAGAAATCGCCCATGTGGGCATGGATGAAACCCAAGCACAGGCCCGGGGATTGGCCACTAATACTATTAAAATTCCTTTGAGTATAGTCGATCGAGCTATCACTGATGGGGAAACAGCAGGTTTTTTAAAAATTATTCACAAACAAGGCTCCGACCAAATTTTAGGAGCCACTATCGTCGCCACCCACGCCGGTGAGATGATTTCGGAAATTACCACCGCTATGGTTGCTAAAATCGGACTGAGTAAACTGTCTATGGTTATTCATCCCTATCCCACCCAAGCGGAAGCGATTAAAAAGGCCGCCGATGCCTATCGCCGAACTCTCTTGACTCCTAATAGTAAAAAATTCTTGGCATTGTTGACTAAATTATCGCGTTAAAATCAATGATTGCCACCGGAGAACTGCGGCAGAACTTTGAACAATTCTGGCGGGAAGCTGCCGCGCAGTTGGGAAACGCCCAATCCCTCACCGAACGGGGGTCGGGGAAATGGCAGGAGTACCAGTTGGAGAAATACCAACCCCTGACGTAGCTCTGCCCTTTTTAGAATACAAGTAAACGGTGAAAACCTTCTTGCTCAAAATGGCGATCGGTGGTTAATGCTTCATTAATATTGAACTGACGCATCAATAAAAAGCTAACTGCATCACATAAGGAATAAGTCTTATCTTGCCGTGCCATCAATAGTTTGACCGCAGCACGATGTAAAGGCTCATCTATCCAAACTGTCTCGATATCTGGATTTTCTAGCAAATCGGTGATAAATTCTAGGGTAGCTAAACGCGGGTAACGCCGAACTTGAGCTAGAGCAACTAACTCTGCTAAAACGTAACTGTGGGTGATGCTTTTACCTGCACTATCTAACAATTGGACAGCTTCTTCATGTCCTGGTTGATCACGATAGACATAGCAAAGTAACCCAGAAGTATCGAGGAGTATCACCGATTTGATGTCTCCTCATGAGTATCTCCATACTCTCTCCCTAAGTCAGCATCAATGCTTTCATTATCTGCTCCTGTCGGATAGCCGCTAATTGAGCCAGCGTGCGCTCGAAAGCGTTGACGTGCTGCTTCTTTTTCGGCTTCCGTGCGTTGGTCTTTATTTTTGTTCAAGCGATACTGTCGCTCAAGGGAAGTTGTTACTAATTCTGACAGGTCGATACCTAATATTTTAGCTTGCTGTTGCAAGGCGGCATAGACTTCATCGCTCAATTCTAGGGTTAAGACTTGACTCATTTAGCTGTACCTTCATTGTGGCTATTGATTAGATTAATTTCTTTTTTAACTCTTTGACCATTATAACCTCGGACATCAGCTTGTCTCTTCACAGTAGCACTGTAGTAGCACTGTAGGGTGGGTTAGCGACAGCGTAACCCACCGCATATTAGGAAATTGATGGTGCGTTACATTAACATTAACGCACCCTACTGGACTGTTTCAACTAAAATAGGGCAATAGATTTCGGCTTAAAGTCTTAGATTATAGAATTTATAGCATTTTTCTAATACACCAAATTAGCTGAAACAAACCAGTAGGGTGGGTTAGCGACAGCGTAACCCACCGAATATTAGGAAATTGATGGTGCGTTACATTAACATTAACGCACCCTACGAAAGCTTATAAGTCATCTTCCGATAATCGAGCTATTTTCATAATTGATTTTAAAGTTCCAATTTTTAAGTCCTGATTGCGGTGTACAGGAATAGATAGAATTTTATCTTCATCCTCCTTTTCATAAATATGGTGACTACTGGTAATTTTTTTGAGTATCCAACCTTTTTTTTCGACAATTTTACAGAGTTTTTTCCCTGATATTGATTTCATACAGCAATTTCAATCACTTCTGACCTAGATTCAGGTTGTTTGCTTTCATTGGCAACTTCTAACCAGCCTTGTATGGCATCTTGGAGGTTATCGACAACTTCGTCCATACTATCTCCTTCTGTTATACAACCGGGCAGAGCGGGAACTTCAGCCCAGTAACCGCCTTCTTCGGCTGGATGAATAATAGCTTTGATTTTCATCAGGTTCAGAATTTTTGAAAACTTATCTCTTATTTTAATATGAATATGGAAGTTGGGTTTCCTTGCGTCAACCCAACCTACAGGCGATGCGATCGGCGATCACTGATTACCTCGAAGCAATTACGCTTCGTCCTACCCGATGTTAGGGGTTACGTTGCTCGTCCAACCTACTTGAGTTTCGACTTTTCTCTTGACCTAATCATCGTTTTTCTTCGTTCCGACTTTGGGATTGTTTTGACAATTTAGGGTTGACCACTTCACCCACCTTCAACTCTAGGGATAGCAGATACCGTAACGAAAGCTCTGCGAGTTTAGAAGGTTGAGTCAACATTTTTAGCTCAGATTGTTGCTCTGAAATTGGATGCTTTTTCTGGTTTTCCCTTATTGTCTCCCCGTTAACGCGCCTTGCGCCTATCTGTTTTGGCTCTGATTGCGTCCTTGTTCTCCGCTTCAGCCTCTAGATTTCCGAGTCTAGTCACTGGGGGCAGGTCGGGAGTCACTGTGTCCCTTACAGGGTAGGTCTTTCACCTACATCCTTTTTGTCAGTTATGCTGTTTTATCAGCACTCTAGGCTATTTATTCCCCTAGAAACGAATCGCACCGTTACATTAACATTAACGCACCCTACGGCGATGGCGATCGCACTGCTGCAGCTACAGCGATAGCGATCGCAGGTTCTATCTGCTGCTGTTAGGACAAAAATAAGAGAGTCCAGCTACTGATTAGCTCTTAGCCATTTCAAAATCGCTCTACCTATTGCTTGTCCGCCTCTTGTACTCCAGTCAACTACATCAGGCACAGAAACATCAATGAAGTAGACTTCAGCTAAAACTGCAACTCGAACATCCGTATCTTCTGCACCACTTAACACTCCAAGTGCTTGGCGTGGCTCGCGTCCTCCTGCAATACGATCTCGTATACCTAACTCTGCCGCAATTTCTGCACTCATTATCCGTGAAAGTGCTAAATCTGGAGGATCTGCTTTACGATCGTGGACTAGCACTTCTGCGCCCTGAGCAGAACGATTAGCACTGTTGTGATGAATTGAGCAGAATACGTCATAGCCAGCGGCTCGCGTTCCTAAATTGTATAAGCTTGCAACTGCATCTGTGATGTCACAAGGTACGCCAGCTTGTCTGATAACACGCTTTGCCGCTTCTGCAGCAATCTTATTCAACTCATACTCATTTTTAGAGTTGACACCAACTGTGCCTGGGTCAAATACCCCACTGGGCAATGTGCCATGTCCAACCTCGAGAAGAACGCCATTTTGCTTCCAGAAACTGCCATTTTCAGTTGTTTTCCTGAGGAGCCTTGAAGCTTCATCGAACAAATTAACGACTTTGTCTACATATGTTTGTTTTGCAGTGGAATCACCACCTATATAGCCAGCAAATGCAATAAACCTTATATATGTCTCAGGCGAAGAAATACTCGAACGCCACCCAGAATATACTGGTCGATTAATAAATATCCAATATCCGCGAATGGCATCCTCAAGAGTTACAAATTTACAGTATATGTCTTCACCATCACTTGCTTCGTAAGTAACAGGAATTGCTATTCCACTCATTTCGGGACGATACTTCATTCCAAATGGGTTACCGTGTAGCTTAAATAAGTCGGAGTTGCCCCGCCCAGATTCAAGAATAGCTTGGGCAAGCTGCACCTTCTTGAGATGCTCGAACTCAATCTCAGCATCTCGAATTGTACTCACAAAATCATTCCATTCAAAAGCCATCACTTTTCTCCTAATAACTAGATTTACAGAGTTAACGCAACAAGAATCTGCTCAAGTCTATGGCATTGAGAAAGCTCACACCTTGGCACAAGTTAGGTGCTGTAAAAAACACTCAAAGAAATGAAGCTTTGTGTCTCTCTCAATCCATCTAAAAAAGGTCGAATCTTGTCGTTGAAGTCACTAGTCTTGACTACGATGCACCCAGCAGAGCCTGGATAAATTGCAACGTTAGAGTCGCGGTGAAGTCCGAATTCACTTCGTCCTGTGTCTGGATCTGGATCTGGTGTGATATGGTAAAACATCCCTTCAATACCTGGAGTCGCAAGATAGTATCCATTGGTAGAAATCTTCCAGTCATTATCAGGGGGAATACAACCCTTACCCCTTTGAGTGTGAGCCCCAGGGTACTGATAACCAGGTTGACCAGACGTTGCCCTTACTCGGAGAACTTCTTGAGTGCCACGACTAAATACTAAATAACCATAAATTAGGTTACTGATGTTTGCTTGCTCAAGAGAGAAGACAGCCTTAACTTCTTGGGTTTGAAGACCAGTATCCCAGTGAGGCAAGAAAATCCACCAAGAGCCAGACTCAAAGGCAAGCTCGACATGAGAGTGTAGTCCATTAGTTTCAAGTATCTCATCCACAGTGTAAACCTTGCCTGTGGGCACAGCAACTTTCTGATTATCAGCAAGCTCTTCGCCTTGAATTGGCTGTTTTTTTAGGAGTGTAGAAACCTTTGCTTTATATTCCATTTCTCTCAGTGAATCATAACCCCTTTATCCTACTATCCCACCTCCATCGGTCTAACACCCCATAAATAAAACTTAATACCGCACCGTGCGGTCTAATCACCCCCATTTGGGCATAATTACCGCAGGGGGCGGTCTAGTATCTCTGCCAAACCGATTTTACCGCATTTGCCGATGACAGAAGAAGCCCAGTTCCATCGACTGTTAGAATGAGTCCGAGAATTCATGCGTCTCAAGCACCTTAGCTTGAAGACGGAAAAATCCTACCTCTACTACATTCGAGACTTTATCCTCTTTACACAACAAACGCCACCCCTCCAGAGATGGGAGTTGACGAAATCCGCCAGTATCTGTCGCATTTAGCCACCGACAAGCAGGTGGCTGCCTCAACTTAAAATGTCGCTCTCAATGCCTTGCGGTTGACGGGCCAAAAAGTGCTTTACGTCCAGACACCACAATTTTGAAGGCCTGTAAGGAAATTGGCGGTTATCAACCCGTCACCTGGTTAGCAGGAAGGGATAAAAGCCGTTATCCCCAAGTTTATCGCCCCCATCCCTTAGAAAGCAGCAATTATGAGGCAGTTGACCGGATGATTGGGGTTGCTAACCAGAAATGGCAAGAAAGCCGCCTAATAGCTCGTCCTGCGGTTCAATTTCGTGGCTTTTTTCCCGAAGTTAACAATCAGAATCTTACGGAAATTGCGATCAAAATCAAGGAAACCTACAATGATTATTTAAAGTTAGTGCGATCGCTTGAAGACCTGAAAAACCGGCATCCCGAACTAAGAGAACCTTATATCGAGGTAACATCAACAAAAAGTCAGAGAACGCTTTGCCTGACACGGCTAGATCGGTTTGGGACTTGAGAATCGAGTTTTTTCAGCCAAGATAAGCAGTTTCCCGTTGATTTACAGCTTGTTAACGACAAGATTGACCGAGAGATTCCTAATTCTCTTTTGGCTGTAGCAATGCTCGATTTAGAAGGGAAATCAGTGGAACAACCCATTGGAGCGATCGCCTTATCCTCGGTAGAGGAATACAACCTGAAAGCGGGAATAAATATGTAGAGATGGTGCGTCAAGAACACCCTGAAAGTGAAAGACAGCAATTAGCGGCGGCTCTCTGGCATCATGCTCATATCAGGGGTCATCAGTCATCAGTTATCAGATTTGCGTTTTCAGTCCACTGATTACTGGAAATACTCCCCAACTCCCACTCGGCAATAACTACTGGCAGCCAGAAATACGTTCTGCTCCTATCATACTTTCTGCTTTTTGTCAAAAAAACTTTTTTTTTGCAATAAAACTACACAAAAAAAAGATCATCGTTGTGGGTGAAATTGACTGATTTACCCGTCTTAATTAGGATCACCTTCTAGGTGTGGCAAGGGTTTCAACCATTGCTGCCCAAAAAAGCACATAATAACCCACTATGAAATTCTATCAAATCGCTGTAACCATTACAACATCGTCGTTAAATAAAAATATTTCTCAATTAATTCTTAAGAATTTGTAAATATTGCGGAATGTTAATTTAAATATTCTCAAGTTTCTGGAGTCAATATATAATGGTTGCTTATCTTTATTAAAAAATAGAACTCCTGCAAAATCCAACATCTACCATTGGGTTAGAAGTCAGTATTGAGGAGTCAGTATTGAGGAGTCAGTATTCAGGAGATAGGAGATAGGAGATAGGAGATAGGAGACAGGTTTTAGGTGTTGGGGGTTGGGGTTTGGGGGTTTTGGGGTTTTAGTTCAATTTCCCCACTTCCCCCCGCAACGCGCACGCAGTGGTCTCCCCACTTCCCCACTTCCCCACCGCCCCCCGCAACGCGCACGCAGTGGTCTCCCCCCGCAACGCGCACGAAGTGGTCTCCCCACACCCTACACCCCACACCCTACACCCCACACCCTACACCCCACTTCTTATGAGAGATTCCATGTCGGGCCATCTAAGAGTACAACAACACTGCCTCAATCAAGTTAAATTAGCAGTGAGAAAGCAGGGCTTTAGCAGTCAACGCTCCTTAGCCAAAGAAGCTGAATTTAGTCTGGCTACTGTCAGCAACTTCCTGACTGGTAAACCGGTAGAACAAGCCACTTTTGAACAAATTTGTCGTCGATTATGCCTGGACTGGCAAGAAATCGCCGCCCTGAATTTTCAGCTAAAAACACCCCCTGAAGACAAAATTCCGGTTAATTCGGCAGCCAAGAGCGAAAAATTGGACACATTACCCCCCTATCCTAATGGAGCAGTTCCCCTTGGTTCCCCATTTTATTTAGAACGTCTTCCCCTCGAAGAACAGATAAGGCAGGAAATCAAGAAACCGGGGGCTTTAGTGCGGATAAAAGCTCCCAAAGAAATGGGCAAAACTTCCCTACTTTTGAGAATGCTCGATTTTGCCAAACAGCAAGGCTACCGCACGGTGAGTTTGAACTTAGAACAGGTGGACCAGGCCATTTTGAGTGATTTAAACCAATTTTTGCGCTGGTTGTGTGCCAATGCTGCCCGTCAACTACAGTTAAAACCGCAATTAGATGAGTATTGGGATGAGGATTTAGGCAGCAAGATTAGCTGTACGGTTTACATTCAAGACTATCTGCTTGAATCGATTACCGCCCCCATTGTCCTCGCTCTCGATGAACTTAATCAGATTTTTGAACATCCCCAGGTGGCCAAGGATTTTTTACCGCTGCTGCGTTCTTGGTACGAGGAAGCCAAAACCCTACCTATTTGGCAAAAACTCCGTCTTATCGTCGTCCATTCCACGGAAATTTATGTTCCCCTGCAGCTCAATCAATCCCCCTTTAACGTGGGATTCCCCGCACAGTTAAGTCATTTTAGTCTTGAGGAGGTATTACAATTAGCCCAACGTTATCAACTCACCTGGGAAAATCAGGAAAAAGTCAAACAATTGATGGAGCTAGTGGGAGGACACCCGGCTTTGGTACAAACTGCCCTCTACTATCTCAGTCGGGAGGAAATAACCATGACGCAAATATTAACCAGTGCCACCTCCGTCACTGGGATTTATGCCCATCACCTGCGACGCCATTGGGCGGTATTAGAACAACAGCCTGAACTAGCAAAAGCCCTCGATCGGGTGATGAGCGCGGTGGAACCCGTACAATTAGACCCAATTCTCGCTTACAAACTCAGCAGTATGGGACTACTCAAACAATCAGGAGATAAAGTAGTACCAGGCTATGAATTGTATCGACGCTATTTTTTAGAGGTGAAATCCTCTATCAGTTATCAGTAAACAGTAATCAGTAATCAGTGAGGGTGTGGGGTGTAGGGTGTGGGGTGTAGGGTGTGGGGGGAATAAATAAAATAATCTCCTATCTCCTGACGACCGGCTCCTATCTCCTGAATCCTATCTCCTGACGACCGACGACCGGCTCCTGACCCCACCAACAAACTTTTTGCCGCAAACTCTACTTATTATGAATATGTCAATCAAAGATACTGTCCAAAATACTGTCAACGTTAGTAATTTTAGTCGCTCGCAACTAGGTCAACCGGATGAGAACAATTTATATCAAGCAGTCGCCACAGTTACCGAGGGACATTGGCCGGAAAATCTGTCGGGATACGTTTTTATCGTCTGTCCTTTTCATAGAAAAAATGACCGTCATTTGTTCTCTGGCGAGGGTGTAATTATTAAATGGGACTTGCAAGGGAAAAATAATCAAGTTAATGTTTACAGTAAAAAACTGAAAACCTGGGATAGTTTTTGGCGAAAAGTTTTACCGATATTTAATATTAGTCAAGCCACTTTTCCTGCCGTGGTCAGCATTTTGGGTTGTTCAGAAATAGCGAATACTGCTATAGTTAAACTAGAAAAAGTTTCCGAAAATGAACAACTAGAAGAAACCAGATTAATTCTCACTGCCGATGCGGGACGTTACTGGGAAGTGGACCCCGTTTCCCTTGATACTATCACTCCGATTGGTTATTTTGACCAACATATTGTTTCCGTGCCTTTATCTTTTTTCCCAGTCCTAGAAAATACCGCTCATCCCTTCTACGACAAAAAAACCAAAGAATTTATCACCTGTGAATTAAAGCTAAAACTTGTATCGGGAGGTATGTTAAAAGACTTAGATAAATCGGCGTATATTGTTCTTTGGGATCAACAAAAACAACTTAAACCCTGGAAACTACAGGGAGCTATCCTCGATGGTAGTCCCCATTCGGTCATCGTCACCGAAGATTATATCATGATTCCCGATATGCCTTTTCAGATGGGAGTAGCCAAACTATTAGGTATCAGAATCAAGCCTGAAGAAACCTATCCGAAAACTCAAATTTATCTGGTTAAACGTCAAGACCTCAAGGAAGAAGAAACCACCGTTCCCTCGCAATTAATTACCTTCAATGGCGACAGTTATCACTTCCTTTGTAATTACCATAGTATCAACGGTCAAATTCATCTGGTGGCCATCCAAAACGCCACTATTAGTTTAACCGAAGCGATCGAAAAAGACGATATCCAACATTTTACCGGTCAGGGTTATCCTCCCGAATACCACGGCATTCCCTGGATGTTTTCCTTTGACCCCGGAGTGCTGCGCAAAGTGGTTATCAAAGATGCCAGGGTGATGAGCGAACAAGCTTTCATCCATCCGGGGTGGTTCTCTACCACTCTCTACACCGCCGACCCGCGGGAATTGGAACAGGGATACAGCGCTATTTATCAGGTTTATGCCGGTTATGTGCGCGAATTAATCTGTCGTCGTCAGTATATGGATTTTCGCGACCAAAGTAATCGCATCCTCAGGGATGCCGAACTTCCCTGTCATGACTTGCCCTCGGTATTAGCCAAGGTTCCCTTCGATAAGGATTGGAATCAGTTAACTGAACAGATTAGCCAAGAAAAAAATGCCAGTGATACTCATGTATCACATTTAGGTCGGGAACTACTGGATTTTTATGTTTGTCCCGATGGCTATATTTTAGATAGCATTCAGTTTATTCCCCAAGAACAGGGCTATCTATTTACGACGGTTTTAACCCCGACCAGAGTATTAGAAGCTTGGTTATTTAACCCTGACAATCTCAAGGGCGGACCGATTGCTAAACTGAGTTTGCCGGAAGATGTTCACTTTGGTTTTACCTTGCATTCCGAGTATTTCGAGCAAGTGCTGCCTTCTCCCCGTCCTTCCGTCTCACAGGTAAATCGAGTCCTGTCAGCCTTGCGGAGTCTTGTTTTAGTTCCCGTAGAATTTTTCTTGGGGAGACCCGCAGCCATTTACAATCGCCAAGTAAAAAAATGATTGTTCTCAACGGATACGACATTCTTGCCCAAATCTACGAAAGTGTTAACTCGGAAGTCTATCGGGCTATTCGCACCGCCGATAATCAACCGGTTATGCTCAAAATCCTCAAGCAAGAATATCCCACCGCACAACAACTAACCCACTACAAACAGGAGTATAAAACCATCTGCGGCCTGAACTTCGAGGAGGCGATTAAAGCCTATGGTTTAGAAACCTACCGCAGAACTCCCGTGATTATTTTGGAAGATTTCGGGGGTATATCCTTAAAAAAATGGCTAGAGGGCAAACCCCTGGCCTTAAGGGACTTTTTAAGCCTTGCACCCCGAATAGTGGCTAATTTAGAGAAAATTCACAACGCCAAGGTTATTCACAAAGATATTAATCCTGCCAATATAGTTCTTAACCCCGAAACCGGACAAATTAAAATCATCGATTTTGGCATTGCCAGCGTCCTGCGGCGGGAAAATCCGGGGCTAAAAAATCCCAACGTTCTAGAGGGGACTTTAGCCTATATTTCTCCCGAACAAACCGGACGGATGAATCGCAGTCTCGATTACCGCACGGATTTTTATTCCTTGGGCGTTAGCTTCTACGAACTTCTCACCGGACAATTACCTTTTCGGGCTAAAGATGCTTTGGAATTAGTTCACTGTCATCTGGCAAAACAACCTCTGGAGATTAATAGTCTCGTCAGGGAGAAAATTCCCCCGGTGGTGGAGGCAATCATCAGGAAACTGATGGCTAAAACCCCCGAGGAACGATACCAAAGTGCCTACGGTATTCGGGCAGATTTAGAAGAATGTTTAAGACAACTAGAAACAACGGCTAAAATTGAGGATTTTGTCATCGCTGGGCAAGATCTAGCCAATCAGTTCCAAATTCCCCAAAAACTCTACGGTAGGGAGGCAGAAATCGCCACTCTCCTCACTGCTTTTCAACGGGTAGCCACCGCAGATAAAAACTCCTCTCACACCGAACTGATGCTAGTTACGGGTTATTCTGGCATGGGTAAAACCACCCTAGTTAGGGAAATTTATCAGCCAATTACTGAAAAACGCGGCTTTTTTATCTCCGGTAAATTTGACCAATTTCAGCGCGATACTCCCTACGCTGCCGTGGTTAGCGCTTTGACTCATCTTGTCAAGCAACTTTTGGGGGAAAGTCAGCCACAACTGCAACTATGGCGACAAAAACTCTTAAAGTCTTTGGGGGCGAATGCACGGGTTATTATTGATGTGATTCCTGAACTAGAATTAATTATCGGTCCACAACCAGAGGTGTTACAATTAGGAGCGATCGCTACTCAAAATCGCTTTAATTTAGTCTTTAAAAATTTTATTCGGGTCTTTTGTTCCCCGGAACACCCCTTAGTCATCTTTCTCGATGATTTGCAATGGGCAGACTTGGCTAGTCTCCAGTTAATAGAATTAATTATGCTCGATGGCGATATGGACTATTTGTTTTTAATTGGCTCCTATCGCAGTAATGAAATTAATTCCACCCATCCCCTAACCGCTACTCTCGATAAATTAGAGCAGGGGGGCATAATTATCAATCAAGTTATTTTAAAACCTCTGGGTCTTGAACAGGTCAATCAGTTAATTGCTGACACCTTAAATCATTCACCCGAATATGTGCAATCTTTGTCCGCTTTAGTCTGGCAAAAAACCCACGGGAATCCTTTTTTTGTCAATGAATTTCTCAAAACTATCTACTGGGAAAATTTGCTATTTTTCCAACCGGGGCAGCAAACAACCACTAAAACCGATAATAATAGGGGTTATTGGCAATGGCATCTCGGCCAAATTCAAAGGATTGGTAGTACTGATAATCTGATTCAATTTATGATGGGCAAAATGCAGAAATTGCCCCCCGAAACCCAGGAAATTTTAAGTTTAGCCGCTTGTCTTGGGGCAGAGTTTAATTTATATAGTCTGGCAGTAATCTCTGAAAAATCACCTCCAGAACTTTTACCAATTTTAACTTCTAGTAGCGAAGCTGGTTTAATTATTCCCCTCTCAGAATTGGATGAACAATTACTGATTCAAGAATATAAATTTGCTCATGATCGCATTCAACAAGGAGCTTACGCTCTCATCGAAGACAGCAAAAAATCTTTAATTCATTTGAAAATTGGTCGCCTACTTTGGCAGCATACTGCCGCCAATGAATTATCGGAAAAGATTTTTAAAATAGTCGATCATCTCAATCTTGGTTATCGACTAATTAGCGAGGAAAAAGAACGAGAGTCAGTGGCTAACTTGAATTTACTAGCAGCCCAAAAAGCCAAAGCCGCTAATGCCCAAACTGGAGCCTTAAAATATATTAAAATCGCTCAAAAACTTCTCAAAAAATCAAGCTGGAAAAATAACTATCAACTGACTTTAAATATTTATTCTGAAGCCACAGAAATCGCCTATTTAAGTGGGAACTTTGAGCAGATGCAACGCTGGGCTAATCTCGTATTAAAACAGGCAAAAACAACCCTAGATAAGGTGAAAGTTTATGAAGTCATCATCGAAGCCTATCACGCCCAAAATCAAGAACTAAAAGCGGTAGAAATTGGTTTATCCGTCCTCAAAAGCCTAGATTTCGAGATTCCTGAATCCTTACAATCATCAGATATTCAAAAAGAACTAACTAAAACCAGACAAAAATTAGCGGGTAAAAATATCAAAGATTTAATTAATTTACCGCCGATAAATGAAGAAGAAAAATTAGCAATCATGAAGATAGCAAGTGCCATATTTTCTCCTGTTTATATTGCCGCCCCTCATCTCTTACCCATCCTAGTATCAAAACAGGTTAACTTATCAATTGAATACGGCAATAGTTATCTAGCGGCTTTTACTTATGTCAATTATGGCTTAATTCTTTGTGGTCTTTTAGAAGATTGGGAAACGGGTTATCAATTTGGACGATTAGCTTTAAACATTGCTGATAAATTTCATGCCAAAGCCCTGATGCCGAAAATAATTGCCGTCTTTTCCGCCACTATTAGTATCTGGAAAGAACCGATTAAAAATTCCCTGTCCTTGTTAAAATCTTCCTATCAAACCGGTTTAGAAATGGGCGATCTCTACTACGGAACAACCTGCGCCTATCTTTACTGTTTTCATTCCGCCTTTATCGGACAGGAATTAACCGAATTAGCCCAAGAAATAGCTAACTATGATCTGGCTTTTGTTAAGCTCAAACAAGAAAACCCCCGCAACTATCTAAAAATCTATGGTCAAACAGTTTTAAATCTGCTGAGGCACTCGGAAAATCCCGGTCATTTAGAAGGACAGTACTATCAAGAAACTCTTATGTTACCGTACCATCTAGAGGCTAATGATCTCTTCGGTCTCTGTGCTTTATTTGTTAATAAATTATACCTTTGTTATCTATTTGGACAGTACGAACCAGCCATTGAAAATGCTAACCAAGCCCAAAATTATCTAGGGGGAGCTACCGCTACTTTATTGATTCCTCTGCATAATTTCTATGATTCCCTCGCCCATTTAGCTATTTATAATCATCTGGACAATGACCAAAAACAGCAAGTATTAGAACGAGTGACGAATAATCAGAAAAAGCTGCGGGAATGGGCGAATCAAGCCCCCCCTAACTATCTCCATAAATTTTATTTAGTGCAAGCGGAAAAGGAGCGGGTACAGCAATCCTATCTAGAAGCCATAGAAAACTACGATCTAGCCATCGCTAAAGCCAGGGAAAATGAATACATTAATGAAGAAGCACTGGCTAACGAACTAGCGGCGAAATTCTATCTCGATTGGGGTAAAGTAAAAATTGCCAAAACCTACATCAATGAAGCTGCTTATCTCTATTCTCTTTGGGGAGCAACAGCTAAAGTCAAAGATATAGAAAGCCGTTATTCTCAGTTAATGGTCAATAATTATGGTTCCAATTCCCTGACCGAAACTAGGAAAACTACCACCAGAAAAAATTCAGTTAGTCATGCGGGAGAACTGTTAGATTTAGCCACGATTATGAAGGCCTTCCAAGCCATTTCTAGCGAGATAGTTTTAGATAAATTACTCGCCACCCTGATGAAAATTCTCATCGAAAATGCTGGGGCGCAGCTGGGCTATCTTATCCTAGAAAGCGGCGGACAACTATTGATCGAAGCCTCCGGTTCGGTGCAGGAAGATGGGGTGACAGTCTTTAAATCTCATGCCATCGAAGAACATCTTCCCGTCTCAATTATTAACTATGTAGCCCGGAGCGGTCAAACCGTTCTTAATGACGATGCTGCCCATGAGGGCAATTTTAGCAATGATTCCTATATTAAAACCCATCAAACCAAATCCCTGCTCTGTTCGCCCCTCCTCGACCAAGGACAACTGCGGGGAATTGTCTATCTAGAAAATAATCTCACCCTCGGGGCTTTTACCCAAGAAAGATTGGAAGTGCTGCAACTGCTCTCCAGCCAAGCGGCGATCGCAATTACTAACGCCAAACTCTACGCCGAAATCAAAGCCAAACAGAGACAACTAGCGCAATTTTTAGAAGCGATGCCAGTGGGGGTATTCGTCCTCGATGCTGGCAGTCAACCCTATTATGCCAATCAAACCGCCCAAGAGATTTTAGGAAAAGAGATAGTTAATATCACCACGGCTAATCAGTTGGGGGAAACCTATCAGTTATATCAAGCTGGAACCGATCGATTGTATCCCACAGAATACCATCCGATTGTCCGAGCTTTAAGGGGGGAAAAAAACACGATGGATGATCTAGAAGTTCACCAAGGAGAGAAGATTATTCCCCTAGAAGTGTATGCCACGCCCGTTTTTGACGAAAAAGGAGAAATTATCTATGCGATCACCGCTTTTACCGATATTACCGAACGAAAACAGGCGGAAGCGGAACGGATTCGCTTTACCGAAGAATTAGCCGAGTATAGCCGCACCCTAGAACAGAAAGTGCAGGAGCGCACCCTAGAACTCAGCCAAACCCTAGAAATTCTCAAGGCCACCCAAGCAGAATTACTGTTTGAAAACGAACTCCTCAAAACTAACGAACAATCTAGCACCTTTGACTACCAAGTGGGGGGCAGTTTACCCATGGATGCCCCCACCTACGTGGTCCGCGCCGCCGACCGTTATCTCTATAAAGCCCTCAAACGGGGCGATTTTTGCTATGTTCTCAATCCCCGTCAAATGGGTAAGTCTAGTTTAATGGTACGCATGATCGACCACCTCCAACACGAGGGGGTCTGTTGCGCTCCCATTGATTTAACCCGCATCGGCAGCGAAAATGTCACTCCCGACCAATGGTACAAGGGGATAGCCTTCGAGTTAGGGCGACGTTTTGGACTGCTCAAAAGGGTCAATCTCAAAGCTTGGTGGCAAGAACGGGAAGATGTCTCGGCAGTACAGCGCTTGGGCGAATTTATCGAAGAAGTGTTATTGCTGGAAGTGGGGATAGTGGAAGGTTCTCCCCCGAAACCGATCACGATTTTTATCGATGAAATTGATAGCGTTTTGGGCTTAAATTTCGCGGTTAATGACTTTTTTGCCCTGATTCGTTCCTGCTATAACCAGCGTGGTTTTAACCCGCTCTATCGGCGTTTGACCTTCGCTTTCTTCGGTGTTGTCACCCCCTCCGATTTAATTACCGACCACCAAATCACTCCTTTTAATATCGGTCATTCGATTCAATTGGAGGGTTTTAAGGAACACGAAGCCCAGCCTTTACTGCGCGGATTGGCCGAGAAAGTTAGTAACCCGCAAACTGTCTTAAAAGAAGTCTTTGCTTGGACAAACGGTCAACCTTTTCTGACCCAAAAACTCTGTCAGTTAATTCGCACCGCCGCCTCGCCGATTCCCCCCAATGGTGAGGCCTCCTGGATTGAGGACTTGGTACAGAAGAAGATCATTGACAATTGGGAGGCTCAGGATGAACCGGAACATCTGCGGACTATTCGCGATCGGCTTCTCAACAGTCATCGCTCCCAGTTGCTCCTGAGACTCTATGAACGGATTTTAAGGGAAAAAGAGGTGATTGCCGAGGATAGCCCTCCAGAAAAAGAGTTACTTTTATCGGGGTTAGTGATCAAAGACCAAGGCCGGCTGCGGGTCCATAATCCCATCTATCGGGCCATCTTTAACCTCGATTGGCTGGCCCTGGCAAAATCAACCTAATACTAAATCCTGTTTAAAAGGCATAGGATAGTGGGAAGTTAAAGTTGGATTGGGAGTTAATCAAACTATTAAAAACGGATTTGCTAAGTAATGGAGGTAATATAGCGTTTTTCAGTCTGCTGAGGTACAAAAGTTATGGGTTTTAGGCAAAAGGGAAGAAAAATATGTGTACCTCACTAACTTAGGAAACGCTATATATTACCTCGTTCTTAGGTTCTACTGGGGAACGCTATGGGGAGCATCTCACTCTTGTAACCCCTAAATCAGGTTTCATGTCAAGCTATTTTGAAAGCCTTGCTAGAAACCAGTTTTAGAGACAAGTATAATTAGGACTTGCTGAATAATGGTAAAACCCTTTGAAAATAAGGCTTTTGACCTGTTAAAATCTGATGTTAGTGCAAGAAAATAGGATTGGGACATTCAAAAACCTTGCATTATTCTCCTCATAGTACATAAACTGGTACAAAA
>NZ_JAPZQM010000162.1:0-3051 GCF_027530565.1 Microcystis sp. LE19-10.1B
CGTCCAGAAGGATGTAATCTGACTGTTACTGTGCTTGGTTCACAGCTTTCTGGTATTTGTCTTGACCATCGAATAGGTAAAGGTTCTGTGCATTTGGCTAAATAGATTTGTTTGTCTTTAAATTTAAAAGCAGATTTGGTAAATTCGGCACTTCCTCCCTGATGTTTTTTCTTAAAGTTAGGATACTTAGTACGACCAGCAAAGAAGTTAGTAAAAGCTGTTTGTAGGTGTCTTAACCCTTGTTGTAAAGGTACACAGCTTACCTCATTGAGAAAGTCTAATTCTTCTTGCTTTTTCCAATCGGTCAACATTGAAGAAGTTTCAGTATATCCTACTCTTTCTTGCTTTTCGTACCATGCTTGTGTTCGTTCGTGGAGAGCTTTGTTGTAAACCAATCTTACACAGCCCAATGTGCGCCGCAATAGCGACTCTTGTTCGGGTGTGGGGTAAAATCGGTAAGAATAGGCTTTTTCCATACCTCACATTTTAGCATATATTTCGTAAATGTGCTAATATTTAACAGTAAAGCCGTCGTAGAACGACGGGGTTTCAGACCCAAAATTTTCGATGAGCAATTTATTCTCGCATATCTAGAAGTTTAAGCCATGTCACTCACTGAGTTAATTCTTCTGGTCAACAATCTGAGCCAGACAGACAAATTATCACTCTTCAAACTCCTAGCTGCACAAATCCCGGATGCTGAACTACAGGTTATCTTTTCCGCATCAGAGTATCCGATTTGGTCGCCCTACGATGCCACGGAAGCCGCCAATATTCTGATGCATATGATTCAGGATGACCGAGAGGCATCTACCCATGCCTAGTACAGTCGAATTTCCCCTTTCCGACGATGAAGCATTACCCACGATTCCCATCACTCTGAGTCATGCAGGCCTTTCTGTTTCTGCGAATGCCCTGCTGGATACCGGATCTACGGTCAATCTATTACCTTACGACATCGGGCCGCAATTGGGTGCAATTTGGGAGGAACAAACTGTCCGCTTGCCATTGGCCGGAAATCTTGCAAGGGTTGAAGCACGAGGGTTATTTGTGTATGTTCAAATTGGGAATTTGGAACCTGTTCGTCTAGCCTTTGCTTGGGCAAAAACCTCTCAGATACCCTTAATTCTTGGGCAAACGAACTTTTTTCGAGAATTTGATGTCTGTTTTCAACGATCGCGATGCACGATCGAAATTATCCGCTTCTAATAAGGGTCGATGTGTTTTGGGTGGGATCGCGCTTTTGGTTAGTGTTGATAGAGAAAAGCAATGCTGGGTTTCCTGCCGTCAACCCAGCCTACGGAGATAAACGATCGCACTTAATCTTGGCGATCAAATATGATGTAGCGTGTGTTAGCGTTAGCGTAACGCACGGATTTTGAACATTAGATAAGGTGCGTTCACTTCGTTAACGCACCCTACAAGATCGGCGTGCTGCTACGCAGTGCCTTCGGCATCGCATTCTGTTATGAGTTGATTGATGTTGGGTTTCCTTGCGTCAACCCAACCTACGGACGAGGCGATCTGCTACGCAGTGCCTTTGGCATCGTACTCATAATAGTTTACGAAATTCTGCGACTGTCAAACCAGCATCTTGAACAATTCCACCCATTGTAAATGCCTTAATTGGATTGTGCCTTGGAAGAGCAACTTGACGCACCCCATCACTCATGATGATATGTTTGCCTTGGCGAATGATCCGAAAGCCTACCTTCTCCAAGGCTCGTACTGCATCTAGGTGATTTACGCCAGGAATTCTAGGCATAGTTACACCTGCATTTCAATTTCACGAATTTCCCCATCTTGCAAGCGTTCTTCTAAGGCTGCAAGATACTCACGAATTGCATCTTGGATATTGGTTAATGCCTCTTCCTCAGTATCTCCCTCGGACCAACAACCGGGGAGCGCAGGAACGCCAACAGTAATTCCTTCTTCAGAACGATAAAGGACAATTTTGTATTTCATCATAAGTTCCTTCTAGATAGCACTCCATTTTAGCTTGATAGAATTATGGATGTGGGATCAAATTGTAGCAACAGCGGAACCTCACAGCAAACTTGATATGGTTGGGTTTCCTTGCGTCAACCGTTCGGCAAAAGCTCACGGCCGAAGTTCAACCTACAGGCTACTCTAGGCTATTTATTCCCCTAGAAAAGAATCGCACCGTTACATTTCATTAACCCACCCTACAAGATCGGCGATCGCACTGATTAGCTCGCTCTAGATCAAAAACAATTGACAAAAATCGTCCAATGTCTTTCTCTATAAGGGTTCCATCTCTTATAACCCCCGTCCATTACATAACACAAACCGAAGAACCCAACAAATTAGATTATATTCTCACCTAGAACTGGGTGTCTAACTATATATTACGCGGAAATTTTCCGTATATCACGCCAAATACACATTTTTTAAAGAATCTTTCTGTATATTACGCTCAAATGGAGCGATCGCGAGAAGTTTTCCGTATAATATTACGATAAGCGTGTTATGCCGATTAGCGTACTCTGTTATGAACCCTCCCCCACTGATTTGTTCAAAGTTTTCTCGTTGTGCGACTGTCAGATGAACTTTATCTCGCCTACCTCTTCCCATGATTGATGTCCTCAGTTTAGCTTATCTATTGCCCTATTTTAGCTGTGTCAGTCCAGTAGGGTGTGTTAGCGTCAGCGTAACGCACGAATTTTGAACATTAGATAAGGTGCGTTACATTTCATTAACGCACCCTACAAGATCGGCGATCGCACTAAAACCTAGAGGGCTAACGGCTTAATTGAGCGGCAGAAGTATCTTTCTTTTGTCACCAAAATATCACTTTTTAGTCCGCTCCAATGATTTGTTATCTCTCTTTGTGGTGCGATTTTAAAATTGCCGAATTTATTTTGCGCCAAAAATCATAGCTACGCTTTTCTTTAATCTCTTCGGGTCTAATTCCCCGCCGCTCGCGGCGTACAATAGAAAAATGAGTGAATACATCCATAAGAGCCATAATGTAAGTGTTTTGCTATATCATTTAGTGTTCCCAGCCAAATATCGTAAAGCCGTTTTCGA
>NZ_JAPZQM010000110.1:0-5277 GCF_027530565.1 Microcystis sp. LE19-10.1B
GGCTCTTCGGTTTGTGTTATGCAATGGACGGGGGTTATAAGGGATGGAACCCTTATAGAGAAAGGCATTTAGCGATTTTTGTCAATTGTTTTTATCTAGAGCGAACTAATCAATTAAGTCTCTTGCCAGATAAGGATTTAGTCGATTTATGCCCCCCTATCGAACCATAACAAGTAACGAAGAGCCGGATAAACTAAGCCTTTTTATTAACAGTGAGCCTCTTGCATAATTAATTTTTCAGGGTTCAAAAACGGCAAAAATAATGGTTAAATTGCCTAACATCTGTAAAGAGACCATTTAATTGATTATATTGATTCTTAATTCTCCTGACTACTGACTACTGACTACTGACTCCTAACCCTAACAACAATTTTTGATTTTTACAAGAGGTCTAGTATAAACCCACTGATTATGATTTTTTCTGGCCACGATTTTTTTAGAAGCAACCAAAGATTTTAGACAAAGATTGAGCATAGAAACGGGACGATTTAAGCGTTGGCTCAATTCTTGAACTGTGATTCCTTGGGGATAAACTTGCATAAGTTCAAAAATTTGTGCGCTAGTATTTAATCCTTTTGTGGGACTAATAATCTTGATAGCCAAGGCTAGTAATCGGGAGAAACGACAGGCCATTAGACCCTTGTTTGTCGCTGCTTTGTTCCGCTCGATCTAGCCTTTTTTTCGAGAATTTATCAGGGTTTCAAGTGCTAATAAAACCCTGACGTAAATCGAGATTAATTTGTTCCCATAATCTCTTGAATAGCAGATAAAAGGCGATCAATCTCCCCATCGGTTCCGATAGAAATCCGCACATAATTCTGAATGCGAGGATGTTTAAAGTATCGCACTAATATCTGACGCTCTTTCAGTTGATTATATAACTCACTGGCACTAATCTGGGGGGGAGAAGCGAGGATAAAATTAGCTTCCGAGTCAAAAACAATAAATCCCAACTCGCGCAGAGAAGTAATTAAACGGCCGCGGGTTTGACGGACTTTTTGCCAAACTTGCTCAAAATAATTATGGTGTTTTAAGGATGCTGTGGCTAAAGTTTGAGCAATGCGATCTAAATTATAGGAATCACGCACCTTATCCATCTGTTCGATAATTGCCCTCGAAGCAAAACCGAAACCGACTCTTAACCCCGCTAAACTATAACTTTTCGACATGGTACGACTAATGATGACATTATCGTAACGGGAGAGAAAATCGAGATGATTGTCATCACTAAAATCCACATAAGCTTCATCAATTAATACCAATCCCGAGGCATTAGCACAGGTTGCTTCTAAATAGTCGCGCTCAAGATGTTTACCGAGGGGAGGATTAGGAGAAGCCAGAAAAATTAATTTAGCTTCCGGACAAATAATCGGTCCGGCTAATGCAAATTGATCATTAGTGGGAAATTGGATAATATTTGCCCCGTGTACCCGGGCAATTGTCTCGTAAAGGGAATAGGTTAAATCTAAAAAAGCGACGCTTTCGCAAGGGTTAACAAAAGTTCGCAGGGCGATATTGAGGATATCATCGGAGCCATTACCCGCGATTATCTGATCGGCTGCTATGCCGTATAATTCCGCCGCCGTTTGCCGTAACTCTTTGGAGATAGGATCGGGATAGAGTCGGACTTTCTCTAATTGCTCTGGCAGGTGGGAAAAAATTTCCGCCGGTGGGGGATAGGGATTCTCATTGGTGTTAAGTTTGGTAAATCCCGCGCTTTGGGGCTGTTCTCCCGGAGTGTAAGCGGGGGTTTGACGAACACAATCGCGTGTAGGTAGCATGGACTCTCTGGGGCGGCAATTTCTAGCAAGCTTTCCATTGTAACAAATTCTCGCCGATGATCGGGGGTTGAATCGATGTCAACCCCTACCGGTAAAACTAATTAAGGTTGGCTGAATAAATCTAAAAACCTTGTTGGATAATATCTTTAGGCTTTTTTGAAATCAAAAAGTGCCAGCGATTGGAGTGATTGGGGGGAAAATTCAGGGACTTTTTCCCTAAAAATTAGGTAATTGACTCCCTGAAAATGGGTAAAACCCCACACCCCACACCCCACACCCCACACCCTGCCACCAGGAAAAACTTTTCAGCAAACCCTAATTAAGGTTCTACCCAACGGCCATCGGCTTTAATTAAATTAATCAACTCGCTGACTCCTTCGCTTTCGGGGACGCGTTTAATTTCCTGGCGACCGCGATAAAGGGAGATATAACCGGCCTGTTTCCCCACATAACCATAGTCTGCGTCGGCCATTTCTCCCGGTCCATTGACAATACAACCCATAACGGCGATATCGAGTCCGGTGAGGTGTTGAGTCGCTGCCCGCACTTGCTGCAGGACATCTTCTAAATTAAAAAGAGTGCGACCACAGGAAGGACAGGCAACGTATTCGACCATGGTTTTCCGCAGTCCCAGGGCCTGGAGGATACTGTAACAGACGGGAATTTCCTTTTCGGGAGCTTCCGTCAGAGAAACGCGAATCGTATCACCAATACCGTCCGCTAAGAGAGTGGCAATCCCGGCAGTGGATTTAATTCGTCCGTATTCCCCATCTCCTGCCTCAGTAACCCCCAAATGCAGGGGATAATCCATACCTAACTCGTCCATGCGCTTAACCATGAGACGATAGGCGGCCACCATCACCGGCACGCGGGAAGCTTTCAGGGAAATGACCAGATTGCGAAAATCGAGGGATTCGCAGATGCGGATAAATTCTAAAGCCGACTGTACCATTCCTTCGGGGGTGTCGCCGTAGGTAAAGAGCATTCTTTCGGCCAGAGAACCGTGGTTAACGCCGATTCGCATCGCTTTACCTTGATCTCGCAGGGAAACTACTAAAGGTTTCAGGGTTTCGGCGATTTTTTCGCCAATTTCATCAAATTCTGCTTGACTGTACTCGCTGCGGTCGGCTTTCGGTTTCTCGAAAACGTACAAACCGGGGTTAATCCGCACTTTATCGACGTGCTTGGCCACTTCTAGGGCGATTTTCATGCCGTTGTGATGTACATCGGCTACTAACGGCACGGGTTGATAGGTGGTCAGCAGTTTTTCCCTAATTTTAGCTAAAGCGGTGGCGTGAACCAGACTCGGCACGGTGACGCGGACAATTTCACAACCGATTTCATGGAGGCGACGGATACCAGCCACGGAACCATCTATATCAAGGGTATCCTCGTTAATCATCGACTGCACGACCACGGGATAACCACCACCGATGGTAACGCTACCTACCCTGACGGGACGGGTTTTACGTCGGTGAATCGTGGTGTCGAATTCGGAGGCAGTTGCGGGAGGGTTGAGCGTCGATTCCAAGGTTTGCATAGGACTATCACCAACAATCACTCTCCCTATTCTCTCAAAGAACAGGAACAGATTCTAGCCACTCTAATAAAATTGGATTAAAACGGTCGGGACATTCATCCTGTAAACAATGACCAGCCCGTTCAAATTCTACATATTTAATTCTAGGATTAAGGGAGACAAAACCCTGGGCTAACTGGACGGGAACCATGCGATCTTGTTTGCCCCAACATAATAAAATCGGGATTTCTAAGCGTGGTAAAATTAACTTTGCTGGTGGACAATATTCGGGATGATTAACAGCTTGTGCTAGGGAAATAAACGCCTCGGCTGCCCCCTCATCTAGGGTTGGGGCGGCGATAATTTGTACTAATTCCTCGCTGACTGCTTTCTTGTCTTCGTAGGCGATTCCTGTCCATTTTTTCAAGACTTGCGGACGACGCAGATAGTAAAAAATCGGTTTTAATAGCCAAGGCGAAGTGAAAAAGTTTTCGATGGGAGTGACGATATCTAATAACCAATTGGCAATCATTTCCCTCCGACGGCTGACATCGGGTAAACTGATCATAACTAATCCGGCTACCATTTCCGGATATTTACCCGCTAGGGCCATACTAACTAAAGAACCGATCGAATTTCCCACTAATACCACTGGTCTATTTATAAAAGTTTGCCAGAAATCGTGTATCTGTTCCACCCAGAGATTAACGGTATAGGGAACCTGTACTTTGCGCGAACCACCGAAACCTAATAAATCTACCGCGTAAACTCGATGATTTTGGCTGAGGATAGGAATATTATGGCGCCAATGTTCGATCGCCGCTCCAAATCCATGCAGTAAAATTAAAGGGGGTTTATCGGCATCTTGGGGGTTTTTTGCCGGCATAAAACTATAACGAATTTGCCAACCGCGCCACACCCAATCCCGTTGATAACCGATACGTTCTGTCCAAGCTGGTGAAGTTCTCACTTAAGTCAAACAATTAAGAGGTTTTCAGGAAATATTACTCTAAGTAGGTAGGCGTTAAAAATTATCAGACACCCCCCTTATCAAGGTAGGGCTGTTTCATTCTCCCATCAGAATATCAAAAGTAAAAGCGATCACAGTCAGATAAAATGAGAAGTGACTGCCAACTTTTAAAATATATGTTGAGCTTAATAGAAAAACTAAAACAAGTCAAGGACTTTCGTAAGAATAAAGGAAAAAGACACCCTTTATGGATAGTATTAGTAGTAATAATACTGGGAACAATGCTAGGATACTCAGGTTAGAGAGAGCTAGGAGAGTTTGCTAAAAATAATCGGCACAGGCTCAGTCAAGAATTTAACATAATTCCAGAAAGAGTCCCATCCTATTCAACAATTAGAAGGGTAATGATGGGAGTCGAATGGCAGAGTTTGTTAAAAATGTTTAATGAATGGGCATTAGAAGAATATGGACAAAGAGATGACATAAATTGGCTAGGGATGGATGGAAAAAGTCTCAAAAACACCCTAAAGAATCCTAATGATGAACAACAAAATTTTATTATGTTTGTTTCATTGTTTAGTCAAGAAAGTGGCTGAGTATTACACTTAAAAATAATTGAAAACAAAAAAGGGTCTGAAATCGACGAAGGTCAAGCTATAATTGAGGATTGCACTCTTCAAAATAAAGTTTTTACTGGGGATGCTTTACACTGTCAGAAAAAAACAATCAGCTTAATAGCCAAGACTAAAAATGATTATGTTATCACCGTTAAAGGAAATCAGAAAAATCTTGATCAGCGAATACAAGACCTGAGTAATTCCTCAAAGCCAGAAAGTTGCTTTCTTGAACAAGATAATAGTCATGGACGAAAAATATCAAGAAAAATAGAAGTTTTTAAAGTGAGGAAAAATGAAAGACAAGGGTTTGAAAATCTGCGAAGACTTATTAAAGTAGAAAGAAAGGGTAGTCGCGGGGATAAAACCTATGAATAAACTGCTTACTATATC
>NZ_JAPZQM010000384.1:0-1324 GCF_027530565.1 Microcystis sp. LE19-10.1B
ATACAGCAAGAGTTATACTAGGTAAATCATCATTGGTAATTGTCCCCGTGTCTGGGTTTGTAGTACCTACGGTATAACCTGTCCCCGCAGCGAGGGTTAAAATAACAGTTTCGTTACTTTCTACTATTGTGTCAGCAGTGGGGTCAACGGTTACGGTAGCAGTCGCTGAACCAGCAGCAAAGGTGACGCTGGTGGGGATAGAAGTGTAATCGGTTCCATTGGTTGCTGTCCCACTGATGCTGTAGTTAACCGTTAAAGAATTAGTGGTTACTCCGGTGCGGGTGAAGGTATAAACCAGATTTGTTGTCCCATCTTCTGTCACACTACTAGGAGAGACAGCAAGAGTAATACTAGGGAAATCATCATTGGTAATTGTCCCCGTCACTGGGGTGGTCGTACCTACGGTATAACCTGTCCCCGCAGCGAGGGTTAAAATAACAGTTTCGTTACTTTCTACTATTGTGTCAGCAGTGGGGTCAACGGTTACGGTAGCAGTCGCTGAACCAGCAGCAAAGGTGACTGTATTGTTAGTCCCTGTACGAGTATAGTCGGTATTAAGAGTAGCTGTCCCTCCGAGGGTGTAATTAACTGTTAAAGGATTGGTGGTTACTCCGGTACGGGTGAAGGTATAAACCAGATTTGTTGTCCCGTCTTCTGTCACACTTGCGGGAGAGACAGCAAGAGTGATACTGGGAAGAGTCGGACTAGCAACATAGCTAAAATAACTAGCAGTTAGACTTAATGCTGTTTGATTATTGATAACCGCAATCAGTTCATCTGGTTCGGTTCCGGGTTTGTTGATGTAGAGTTTAGTATTAGAACCAGAAACCGTTAACAGATAGTCACTACTTGCACCTCGTAGTTGAATTGTATCATCAGTGGTGTTAAAGTCGGCAATTGTCGCGTAGTCGCTAGTACCTGCATTAGTTGTATTACCGTCATCGTAACCAATCCAAGTTGCGTCACCAAGGATAAATCTATCACTTCCTGCTCCTCCTGTTAAAGAATCAATTTCTCCTTTTCCTGGGGTGCTACTGTTAGGGTTAACCCCTGTGATGATGTCATTACCTCCCCCGGTGGTGATGGTGTCATTAGCATTAGTCCCGGTAATTTGAAACCTTTCTATATTAGAGAAGGAAACGGAGTCAGAATTACCACTGCTATTAGTATAGGCACTAAAAGAACCACTCCAAGCCCCACCACTCTCAAAAATACTGCTACCTATTCCTGCGGGAAAGGTGGTTGTCCCCGCGTAGGTGTTACTGGAGTAGTTGACAATTAATAGGTCGTTTCCGTCCCCACCATTGACGTTATCTTGTCCTCG
>NZ_JAPZQM010000292.1:0-1449 GCF_027530565.1 Microcystis sp. LE19-10.1B
TTTATCAACCTTAAGATAATATTTTCCCCGTTTCCAAGCGACAAACGGTAATATCTCGTTAATAAAACTACCGATACCTGAATCCAGAGATTGTTTTCTAACGATCCCTCTAGACCAGGAAACGAAGTTAATATCTTCAACGAAAATATTATCAGCAAAATCGCAAAGGTAATGAGCTAACTTGAAATGCCAATCCCTGCGGGTATTAGACACTTTCTCGTGTAATCTCGCTATCTTCTCCTGAAGTTTTAACCAATTGCTAGAGCCTTTAGTTTTCCGTTTCAAGCGTCTTTGTAGCAATTTAAGCTTACTCTGTACTTTCAACAAAAATCGAGGGGCTTTGATTAAATCTCCCCGTGAAGTAGCGACAAAACTTTCAATTCCCGCGTCAATTCCTAAACAGGTCTTCCCTACTGTCATATCGGGAACTAATTCCGTAGATTGGAA
Organism: Microcystis sp. LE19-10.1B; assembly: GCF_027530565.1. Lineage (NCBI taxonomy): Bacteria > Bacillati > Cyanobacteriota > Cyanophyceae > Chroococcales > Microcystaceae > Microcystis > Microcystis sp. LE19-10.1B. The sequence continues at coordinate 448 of NZ_JAPZQM010000292.1, forward strand.
AGAAACCGAAACGTAAAATCCCGACGCTTTTTGGATAATTCGAGCTTGTTTAGGCTCGAACCCAGACGGGTACTCCCTAGATTTCCTAATCCGAATTTTTCCCAATTGTGGAAAATTTAAGTATTCGTCACCTAGAAAATTTTTCGAGAGCGCAGGAAAAACAAAACTCCGCATCTTTTTCTTAAATCTAGGAAAGCCGAAGCCTTTCGATTTCATCTGGTTAAACGCCTTATCTAAAGTTTTTAAGACTTGCTGTAAAACTTGAGCGTTAACCGTCTTTAATATCGGGTAAACTTTTTTAGCTTCCGTTAGATTTTTAGCTTGAACGAAGTAATTAGGATAGGGTTGATCCGCAGGAATTATGTACTCGGAAACTAGCGAACAGTGATCCGCAAGACACTTTCGAGAGTTTAACCAATCTTTCCGTTCTGAAAGAGCGTAATTATAAACGCTTTTGCAAACATCAAGAATGTGGATGATCTCCCGTTCCTGTTGTCTGTTTACCTTTAGTTTGTACTGGTAGGTAAGCGTTATAACTGTCTTTCGTGAGCGTGATGTATAGTTAAATTATAACACTTACTGCCTAGGATATCAACTATAGCGGTTCTCACACCTGTGTGGCACAGTTTAACCTTTGCTAATTAAGCTTTTCACCATCGATAATGTATCTCTTGCGAACAGGAAACGCTATAATTACAATCATGGACCAAACTAATCGCTAACCTTAAAACAGTTAGTAGTCGCTTAATTAGACAAGAATTTCCGTATTTGGCGGCCGAGTATTTCGACAACAAACCCTATTTTTGGACGGGAGCTTATTTCGTGGCTAGTTGTGGCGACGTTACTGTCGAACAACTAAAAAAATACGGCTCTTCGGTTTGTGTTATGCAATGGACGGGGGTTATAAGGGATGGAACCCTTATAGAGAAAGGCATTTAGCGATTTTTGTCAATTGTTTTTTATCTAGAGCGAACTAATCAATTAAGTCTCTTGCCAGATAAG
>NZ_JAPZQM010000122.1:0-3965 GCF_027530565.1 Microcystis sp. LE19-10.1B
AGTCCTATATTCCCGCAAATACTCTAAGGTCATCAAGATTTGGTCTTCTAAACTTAATTTACTTGGTCTTCCCGATTTTTTTTGCAGAACTTTTTCGGCGGCCAGAACTTTCACCATATCCTTAAATGTTTCAGGATATACCCCACAAAAGCGTTTAAACTCTTCTGGATTCAAATTTTTTACTTTTTCGTAAGTCATTGTTTTTCTGAGTGTTTTACTTTATTTTACATAATCAGTTCCTATTTTTGCAGGAGGTCTACTGAATCCTGACTCCTGAATCCTAACCCCACCAACAAACTTTTTCAGCAAACCCTAAGTAAGTTTGAGTAAGTTTAGTTGAGCGGTAGAATAAGACTTCGAGATAGCGGGTGCTAGATTGTGATTTTGTCCTTGCGTTTCCCAAAGATGAGCGTACTATGAAAGTAGGGGAAAAAAGATAATTTTAGCGATCGATTAACAATGACTAGGGATCTCTGTAGGATTTTATTGATAGAGGATGAACCGACGACTGTTAAATTAATCCAGAGATTGCTGTTAAAGGCCCCCCAATGTTCCCTGGCCGGGGGGTTGACTTTTACCCTCACCCAAGCTCAGGATCTACAGCAAACTGCCGAAAAACTAGCAGGGGAGAAATTTGATCTCATCCTCTTAAGCTTGGAAATCTCTGTCCCCCCCGGCTTAAATATTCTAGTCAAAACCAGAGAATTAGCCTCTGATATACCGATAGTGGTTCAAACTACTAGCAATGATGAGAAATTAGTCGTTAAAGCCTTTCAACTGGGTGCTGACGGTTATATTCAGTTAAATAATATCGATAGTAGTCTTTTAGTCTATCAAATTCGTGTGGCGATCGAACGTCAGCAATATATCCTCAATCTTAAACATCAACAACAGGAAGAGGAATTTCGCGAACTGGAACAGTTGATCAAGGGAGTACAAACTAGCATCACGGCGAAAATGTTCGGTTCTGAGGCAATAAAGCAGAGTATTCCCGATATTTTTCAAGAATTAGTCCAAAATTACGGAGAGTTATTAGACTTAGCTTTAGAAGAACAAGCATACAAAGTGGAACATAATCTATCGGAACGACTGCGAAGCTTGGCCGATAAGTTAGGATTCTTAAAAGCTAGTCCTCGCGATGTGGTGGATATTCATACCACCACCCTACGCCAAAAAAATCAGGATGTCACCCTGGCCAAAGCGCAGGCCTACGTTAGCGAAGGTCGTCTCATGGTCTTGGAATTGATGGGTTATCTCGTCTCTTTCTATCGTAAATACTATATCGGTCTCAGCAACATTAAACTGTTCAATAACACGCAATCATGAGTCAATATCTTCTCAAACTCTACATTATGGGCGATTCAAGTAAATCCCAGAGGGCGATCGCCAATATTTTTCGTATCTGTCGCGAGGAGTTATCCGATCTTTATACAGTAGAAATAATTGATGTTCTCGAACAGCCCCAATTAGCGGAACAGGATAAAATTCTCGTAACTCCTACTTTAGTCAAACAACTTCCCCCACCCCTACAAAGAATTATCGGCGATATGTCCAATACTCAAAAGGTTCTCCTCGGTTTGGATGTTATTCCCAAAGACTCCCATCGCAATTAGGATTCACCTAAAAATTCTTCTGGTTAGGTTTTTCCTCTCTAATAAGCTCTAATCTTAATTTTATCTCAAATGTCGGGGTGAAGACTCTCGCTTTTAACGAGATGAAACCCCAACCAATATAAAACAGCGAAGCACGACTTAAATCTTGACAATCTCTGCTGTATAGGTTAGCATATAAGTAGTTGTTTAAGGTCGATAAACAATGATTATCCTAAGTTTCAGAAAAATAATCGTTCAAATGTTTATTATGTCCAATTCTGTCTAAGCGTTGATATTCGGGAAGATGCAAAACCGCTAGAACCGACTAAAAAATGTGTAGGATTGGATGTAGGTTTAAAAGTTTTCTACGCTAATAGTGATTATGTTTAAAAATTGGTCCTTCGACGATTGGATGAATCATATCCTTTTTCTGGCTACAATTGTGGCTTTGCTGACGATTTGGCTGGGTAGATGAATAAAAAGATTTTTCTTTGCTCGCTTTACCGAAAATTTGGGTTTAAGGTTCCCCGTCCATTTTACGGCAGGGAGTGTCAAAATAAGAAACAAAACCCTCAGCGATCGATATGACTGACTCAATCCCAAAAATTTGTATTCTCGGTGGTGGTTTTGGTGGACTCTATACTGCTCTACGTTTGAGTCAATTGCCTTGGACTGATCAACACCCCCCCCAAATTACCTTAATTGATAAAAACGATCGCTTTTTATTTTCTCCCCTTCTCTACGAATTAGTCACCTCAGAACTGCAATCCTGGGAAATAGCTCCCCCTTTCAGCGAATTGCTCGCTAATACCCCCGTTGACTTCCAACAGGGAACCGTCACGGCGATCGATGTTAATAATCATAAAATAACCCTTGACAATCAAAACGATATATGCTATGACCGCCTCGTGATCGCCCTCGGTGGTCAATCCTCCCTTGACTTCCTACCCGGGGCCAGAACCCACGCTATCCCCTTTCGTAGTCTCGATGATGCCTATCGTCTTCGGGATCGACTCAAAACCCTAGAACAATCCGATCGCGATAAAATTCGGGTCGCCATTATCGGGGGCGGTTATAGCGGCGTAGAATTAGCCTGTAAGCTGGCCGATCGCCTCGGAGAAAGGGGAAGAATTCGTCTGATCGAAAGAAATAGCGATATAATTGCCCTTTCACCCCAATTTAACCGCGAAACCGCCAAAAAAGCCCTGGAAAAACGTCTGGTTTGGTTAGACCTAGAAACCACCGTCGCCGACATTCAAGCTGATTGCCTCTCCCTTGACTACAAAGGACAGATAGACAAGATCCCCGTTGATCTAGTTCTCTGGACCGTTAGCCCGATCGCCTCCCCACTGCTCGCTAATTTGCCCATAGCACATAATGAGCGCAAATTACTAAAAGTTAATCAATATTTACAAACTGTCGAAAACACCAGCATCTACGCGATCGGCGATGCGGCCGATAGTCGCGATCAAGACGATAAACCCTACGCTGCCACGGCTCAGGTCGCCCTTCAACAGTCCGACTACTGCGCTTGGAATATTTGGGCGAGTTTCCACGATAAACCAGCTTTACCCTTCCGTTATCAACCTTTAGGCGAAATGTTGACCCTCGGAGTCGATGAGGCTACGATTAGCGGTTTAGGACTACAATTAGCCGGTCCCCTTGCCCATCTTACCCGTCGCTTAGTCTATCTCTACCGTCTGCCCACCCTTAACCATCAAATCGCCGTAGCATTCAACTGGATTACCCAACCGCTTCTATCCCTCATTTCTGAGTAGCGAGTTCAGATATTCCTCCACTAATAAACTATCTCGATCGGTCAATTCCTGACCATCGAGACGGTTTAACAGCATTACTGCACCAAATAACCGATTATTAATCCTAATTGGCACAGCTAAAGCCGTTTTTATCCCCAAAGCCACCGCTATATCCTGACGGATGCGATTATCTCCTAGGGTTTGTCCTACCACCACCGGACAACTATCCTGGTAAACCACCGTACACAATCCCGACGTGGCAATATCACCCCTTTTGCCCACAATTGCCTGGGTATTTTTACCCGCACCCGCACGATAATCAATACTATCACCGTCAAATTCGGCAATAATAACCGTTTCTGTTGGAATTAAACCTAAAATTTCTTCAGCAATGCGATCGAGATTAGTTAATTTTTCCATAATGGGGTTAGGGGTTGAGGAAATGGGGTGTTATAATCAAAAAAAGGTAATGATTCGGTAGTAGTGGCGTAGCTCTCTTGCTTACCTGGTATGAATTGTGTAAAATATTTATTAATAAAAATAATTGGAACCCGCTCAGTCTTTAAACCTCTAGCTTGCTCATGACTTTTCTGATAAATATCTTTTTCTGGCTCCT
>NZ_JAPZQM010000747.1:0-22697 GCF_027530565.1 Microcystis sp. LE19-10.1B
CTTTTGAATCTCTTGATGCTTTAAGAGATAAACTCGATGCTCTTTTAAATCGTTTATCCAATGACACTATCGGGTATTTAACGGGATGGTCTTGGATTTTAGAAGCTCTATGTCTGTCAGGAATTTAGAAATTTGGTATTAGCTCTCTTATGGAGTAAGCCTTCAAGCTATCGCTAACTAACAGAAACCCGAAATTTGAGTTTTTATTAGAAAAAAAGTTAGCGATCACTTGTCAACCAAGAGTTTCAGAATCTGGATTCGGTTAGGGATTTCCGAAAGTCCCTCCAAGAGCGATAGGAACCAACCTAATTAGGGTTTGCGGCAAAAAGTTTTTCCTGGGGGCAGGGTGTGGGGTGTGGGGTTTTACCAGTTTTGAGGTGGCCAATTACCTAATTTTCAGGGAAAAAGTGCCTAAATTTCCCCCCGATCACTCCCATATCCAGTGCTTTTTGATTGACAAAAGGTCTAAAAGTTTTACCCAACAAGGTTTTTAGATTTATTCAGCCAGCCCTAATTACTCAGAATCTTGGGTAAAGTTGCACCAATGCTCGTCGGAATGAGATGTGTTCCGACTAGGTTCTTGGCTGGAGAATGAGCCATTAACTTCTTGCCATTGCCGGACTAGCAAAGATACTCCAGATCGAAACCCTAGCCAGAAAAATTAGAAAAACAGCCCTGGGGGTGCTTGCGAGTGCTATAAAGGTAAGTAGTCATCTCGATCGCCTACTTGTCCTAACTATGCCACGCACTCAACGTAACGATAATTTTATTGATAAATCTTTTACCGTCATGGCGGATATCATTTTAAAGATGCTCCCCGCCAATAAAAAAGCCAAGGAAGCCTTTGTTTATTACCGTGATGGGATGTCTGCCCAAGCTGACGGCGAATACGCCGAAGCCCTCGATAATTACTATGAGGCTTTAACATTAGAAGAGGATCCTAACGATCGCAGTTATATCCTCTACAATATCGGCATTATCCACGCTAGTAACGGCGAGCATGAAAAGGCTCTGGAATACTACGAAGAAGCTATCCAACTTAATCCCAGAATGCCCTCCGCTTTGAATAATATCGCCGTTATTTACCATTTTCAGGGGGAAAAAGCCAGAGAAGACGGTCAACAGGCCGAAGCGGAAGCACTCTACGACAAAGCGGCAGAATACTGGAAACAAGCCATCCGATTAGCCCCCAATAACTACATTGAAGCCCAAAACTGGCTGAAAATCACCGGGCGATCGGAAATTGATGTTTTCTTTTAAATTGAGGAGTCGGTCGTCAGGAGACAGGAGTCGGTCGTCAGGAGATAGGAGACGGGAGACGGGAGATTATTTTTATTTATTCTCCCCACACCCCACACCCCACACCCCACACCCCACACCCCACACCCATCTCCCTGCTCCCCACACCCCACACCCCACACCCCACACCCCACACCCCATTTCTCCCATGATCGATCGAGCTACAGTTGAAAAAATCGCCCATTTAGCCCGTTTAGAGATTAATAGCGGCGAAGAAGAACAATTTGCCCTGCAATTAAGCGGGATACTGGATTATTTCGAGCAGTTAAGCGAATTAGACACGGAAAATGTGCCACCCACCACGCGAGCGATCGAAATTCAAAATATCACTCGCGCCGATGGTAATAGACTTTATCCCGATCACGAGGTCTTAGTGCAGGAATCGCCGGCTCCAGAAGGGGATTATTTCCGGGTTCCCCGTATTCTCAACACCGACGAAGAGTGAATTAGTGATCAGTGATCAGATGTGAGTTTTCAGTTTACTGTTTACTGATCACTGTTTACTGTTTACTGATCACTGATTTAGATGCCATCTAGGGTTTTTGCTGCTATCTTGGACTAAGATCAGACCTAGCAATGGAGACATAATATAATGATCGCATCTCAAGATGTGGCACCATTTCAGCTTATTTCGAGCGTAGAATCGGCAGCAACAGAATTTAGACCTTGGGGTTCTTTCACCACTCTAGAAGAAGGTCTTGGTTATAAAATCAAGCGAATTGAAGTGAATCCAGGTCATCGTCTCAGTTTACAGATGCACTACCATCGCAGTGAACACTGGATTGTGGTTTCGGGAACGGCAAAAGTCACCTGTGGAGATAACGAAGAAATTCTCGGAGCCAATCAGTCCACTTATGTGCCGCAGTGTACGGCTCACCGTCTGGAAAACCCCGGGGTGATCAAATTGGTATTAATCGAAGTGCAGAATGGGGAATATTTAGGAGAGGATGATATAGTCCGTTTTCAGGATGATTATGCTCGCCATCAGAGCTAAGACCGTGTTTAGGGAGACAGAAAGGCAAGAAACTATATTTTCGCCCCAAAAACCTTTTGAGGTTAGTCTGCCTGACTGTCTTCCCTGCTGTCAAGGCTTGTCAAGTTCTAGAAAAATTTTCTTTTCGGGCCGGGTAGCGGTTTTCCTCCATGGCAGAAAAATAAACTTCCCCTAGGCCCTGTGTGGGAAGCTTGAGGAAAGCTGGGCTAGGGGAAATAATTTATTCCTTTGCTGGATTAACTTTAGCATATAACTCTCATTTGTCAGGACTATAACAGCCAGATGTCAATTCTGTGACAAATGCGAGTTTTCAGTTTACTGATTGCTGGTGACTGATTACTGGTTACTGTCGTCCACTTATTTTCTGAGAATTCTAGAGGTACTTGTAAATATTTGTTACAAGGAGACGCGGAAAAATCTGAGGACAGGGAGACAAGAAAGGATTATCGACGGGGATCAAGGATTTCAGTAGGAAACTAGATTGGGGATCAAGGGAAACCGATTGTAAAGTTTTCGATACCTCTTGGCGATTTTTGTAATAGTTCGATACATATAACATAGATGATCAGCGATGATTGTAAATTTATATTGCGAATAGCTCATCTTCTTCGGTGTTTTCCCTATACTGGTTCTCATCAACTTTGAGCCGACGTGCAGAAAAGTTAGACCACCAAGTTTGTAAGAGGTCAGGAAGATGCAATTAACCGCAAGAAATAACTGGGGCCACGTTTCTTTAGCAATGCTAAAAAGCTTTCTTCTCTGGAGTTTCGTCCTCACTGTCTGTTTATTAGTAGTGGGATTTCCTTTAGTAGTATTAATGATGACAGTGGGGGCATTGTCGGCGATTATCTTACAGTCGGTTTTACCGGTTAGTTCCGTGCTTTTAGTGGCGGGAATGATTATTGGTATTAACATTTTGGCTATCCTAATTAGTGCCGCTTTGTTAGCAGCAAAAGGTGTTCATCCCCATGAAGTTAGCTGGTTGCACTGGTTACACGGTGAGGCAAAAACTTCTCATCAAGCTGTTTATGCTTCTTGTCCCCTAACTTGCGGGATGATTCATTAAATCTGATTTTCTTACAGTGGAATTACTTACCTTTTTTCTATTTAGATTTATTTAAGTTTTCAACTGCTTTATCGGTTGACTATACAGATTCCAAGCTAGTGCAACCCGGTTTTACCGGGTTTTTTCATCATTATTGAACTAAAGCAGTGGCTCTCCCTGGTTTGGTGGGTAAAATGTATTCTAAGATACAGTTTTGCGGGCAAGTGAGTGGAATGGGAACCACTCCAGACACAAAGGACACAGAGATCGATCACTACTATATAAGTTAAACTGATCACACAAAGAATAAGAGAGCCAAGCAGTTATCTGAATAATGGGGCGTAGGTCTTCGCTCAAATTAGGTTAAACTTCATCTATTAAGCTAAGACGCATTTAAAGCACTTATTCTTAAGATTAGCCGAATCTCCCCCAATCCCTTTACTGTTGCCTCTTGCCTCTTGCCTCTTGCCTCGTCTCAACAAGCAATTGAAATGCTTAACAGCTTATCAGAAAGGCTGTAACTGAATGTTAGAAGACAAGGAGATGGGAGCTTTTGATAACTGATAACTGATAACTGATAACTGATAACTGATCACTGATCACTGATCACTGATCACTGATAACTGATAACTGATAACTGATCACTGATCACTGATAACTGATAACTAACCGGTATAATGGGCGAGAAAACCGGAAAAAATCGATGTCTAGCCTTCCAGAAACCGAAAATCCCAGTTACAAGGCCATCTTAGCGGCATTAAACCATTTAATCAGCGTTGTTGCCCGTTTACGAGATCCAGAAAGCGGCTGTCCTTGGGATTTAGCTCAAACCCCGGAAACCCTAATTCCCTACGTTATCGAAGAAGCTTATGAGGTGGTAGCGGCGATTAAAAGCGGTGATAAAACTGCCATTGCCGAGGAATTAGGCGATTTACTGCTACAGGTGGTTTTACAAGCCCAAATTGCCAGCGATGAGGGTAATTTTAGCCTAGAAGAAGTGGCTAGAGGCATCACCGATAAATTAATTCGTCGTCATCCCCACGTTTTTGGGGAGCTATCCCTAGAAAATCCCGAACAGGTGCGTCAAAATTGGGAGAAAATCAAAGCTGAGGAAAAAAATGACCCGACTATTAGCGGCAAATTAACCCGTTATGCCCAAACTTTACCACCCTTGATGGGAGCGATGAAAATTTCTCGGCAAGCAGCGCGAGTCGGTTTTGAATGGGAAAATATCGCAGGAGTCTGGGAAAAATTTGGCGAAGAGTTAGCAGAATGGCAAGAGTCCCTAGAATCGGGCGATAAAGAGCATCAACAGGCCGAATTAGGCGATTTACTCTTTACTATTGTCAATCTTGCTCGCTGGTATGATTTAGATCCCAGTATCGCTTTACAAGAGACTAATCTGCGTTTTATTCAACGTTTTTCCCTAGTGGAATCTGTGGCAGAAAAGCCTCTCCATGACTATACACTAGAGGAATTAACAGTTTTCTGGCAGCAAGCGAAAGCTAAGTTACATCAACCATCATCTGGGCAATAATGCAAGAGCAAGAAATTAATAAGGACAAATCCAAGAGTTTTTGGGCTTCTATTCGAGAAAATCTGCAAATTATCACTATAGCTTTAGTTTTAGCCTTACTGATCCGCACTTTTGTGGCTGAACCTCGTTTTATCCCCTCTGATTCTATGTTACCCACTTTAGAACAAGGCGATCGCTTAGTAGTGGAAAAACTTTCCTACGATTTCCATCCTCCTCGACGGGGGGATATCGTCGTCTTTGAACCGCCGGCACAATTACAATTACAGGGATATCAAAAGAACCAAGCTTTTATTAAAAGAGTGATTGCCACCGCAGGGGATGTGATTGCTGTCAAGGAGGGCAAAATTTATCTGAATAATCAACCCTTGTCAGAGGATTATATTCTCGAATCCCCTCAATATAATTTAATGCCTTTGCTTGTGCCGGAAAATAATTTATTTGTCATGGGAGACAATCGCAATAATAGCAATGACTCCCATATCTGGGGGTTTTTACCGGAAAATAACGTGATTGGTAGGGCGGTTTTTCGCTTTTTTCCTTTTAATCGTTTGGGGATTTTAGGGGGGGAATAGCTAACAGGAATTTTTAGTCCTGATGATGTTGAACAATTAAGACGGAACAGGGGGCATGATGGAGAACATAATTACTCACACTACCTAAGAATAACTCTCCTAGACCCGATCGCCCACGCCGACCGATGACAATTAAATCAATATTTTCCTCTCGCGCCACTTTACAGATAGTTTTGGCGGCATGGCCGTAAATTTGCCGGTATTCTCCCTTGACACCCATTTCTCCCGCCTGATTAGCTCTTTTTTGCAACATGGCCACCCCTTTCTGCTCGAATTCTTCCCATTGTTGCCGCCAAAAATCGAGAGTGAGATCATTCCCCTGGGCGGGGTAAATATCGGCTAAATTGGGTGGAATCGGTAAAGGGCTATAATCTTCCTCAGGGGAAAGGACGTGCAGTAGTAGGAGGTTAGCTTCGTACTTACTGGCTAAGGATACAGCCTCCTTAAAAACACTGTCCCCCATCTCTGACAAATCTACTGCTATCAAGATTTTTTGATACATTTTTCAGCCTCTGCAACCATGCCTTATTTAACGGAATCCGACGCTATTAGGAATGCGATCGATCACTTTTCTCATTTTCCCATTCTTTGGTTAGATACGGAAGTAGCCGATTACAATAGCAAGACTCCCCGTTTGTCTCTGATTCAAATTCTGGCTGATTCCACGGACTTAACGGGGGAGCGGGTGACAATTTTGGATGTTCTTGATCGACCCGATCTTACTAACTATTTTATCACTAAAATCATGCTGGTTGACCGGATAGAAAAGGTTTTTCACAATGCTAGTTATGATTGTAAATTTTTGGGCGGTAAAAGCAAAGTTAAAAAAATTACCTGTACCCTAGAGTTAGCTAAAAAGGTTCCCTACTATATTGCTCCTTTACCCAATTATCAACTGAAAACCGTGGCTGAATGTCTTTGTCATTTTCCCGCTATCGATAAAAGTGAACAGGGGGGTAATTGGGGCAAAAGACCTTTAACCGCGGCCCAGCTAGAATATGCACAAAAAGACCCCGTATATACGGCCCAAATCCATCATCGTCTTTTGCAGCTTTCCCATTTAATTACTCCCGATCCCGCGGGTGAGAATCTCGAAAGATTAACTAATCGTTATTGGGAAATTTACCAGCAATGGAAGATTTTAGATACAGAGATGGAACATCTCAAGGAACGTTTAAAGTCGGCAATTATCCAGCAAGAGGCTGCGGAGATTAACGGTTTTTCGGTCAGTTACCAAAATCGCACCAGCAAAAAAGTTAAACTGGCCGAATTAGCCAAAGTTGTCTATTTATCGGGCCAGGATAGCCAAATATCTCTCTCCTTAACTAATGATCTTCTCAAAGAATTGGGGGATTTAGCCCAAGGGTTAACCATCGAGGAAACGCACCAAAAAATCAGTCAATTGACTATCAAACAAAGTGAAGCTGACTTGACATGATTATAGCAGAATTCAGCAGATAGGACATAGGAGTCAATACCAAATTAGGTTATACTTGATGTTGACGAGAAAGGCTGTAATAGCTAGAAAAAATTGCTTGCGGGGATAATCTAAATGACTGTAAAGATCGCTTATCTGGGGCCGGTGGGAACCTATTCAGAAACAGCCGCTTTAGCATTTGCTAATAGTTTACCACCCCAGCCTCGTCAATTAATACCCTATCCTAGCATTGCCTTGGCCCTGCGATCGGTTGTCCAAAATCAGGCCGATTTAGCAGTGGTCCCGGTGGAAAACTCCACCGAGGGAAGTGTGGTAATGACTCTTGATGCTTTATGGCAATTACCTGGGTTACAGATTCAACAAGAATTAGTTTTACCGATTTCCCATGCACTTCTATCTCCTCGACAATCGCTAACAGAAATTACCACCGTTTATTCCCATCCCCAAGCTTTAGCTCAATGTCAAAAATGGCTAGAAAATAATTTGCCTACCGTGCCGATTATTCCTACTAATTCTACCACAGAAGCGATTCAAATTCTCGATCGAGAGGCCAATTCGGCCGCTATTGCTTCTCCCCGGGCAGCAAAACTGTATCATGTACCAATATTAACACAACCAATTAATGATTATCCCGATAATTGTACCCGTTTTTGGGTAATGGCTTTAACTTCCCATCCCCAAGGGGAGCGAATGTCCCTCGCTTTTCAGGTTTTAGATCAACCCGGCGCTTTAGTCAAACCTTTAGAAGTTTTTGCCAAACGTCAGCTTAATTTATCTCGTATTGAATCGCGACCAACTAAACGATCTTTAGGGGAATACATATTTTTTATCGATCTAGAGATTAATCTGGATCAACAGCATTTAATCGCAGAAACTTTAGAAGAATTAACAAATTATACCGATGCGATCGAGGTTTTTGGTTTTTATCAGGTAGTTAATTTACCCGTAGAAAGTTTAGAGGAATTATAAACTAAGTTGCCCAGAAATTACAGTAGTTAAATAGAGATATTTTAGCTTTTAAGAGAGGGAAGAATCGGCAAAGATGAGTTTTCCTCTGGTGGAGTAGAATCAAGCTTTCTTTCCCCCACTAGAGGAAGAATAATTTCTACAGTTGTTCCTAAACCTTGACCTTGACTAGAGATAGTAATATCTCCCCCCATCATTTTCATAAAATTCTTAGAAATAGCTAATCCCAAACCCGTACCGCTAAATTTTCTAGTTGTGGAACCATCAATCATCACAAAAGGACGGAATAATTTTGATTGTTGCTGGGGGTCTATACCGATTCCTGTATCGATTATAGTAATAATAGCCTGTGTATTTTCTAGGCGAGTTATTAAAGAAATTGTGCCTGTATCAGTAAATTTAATTGAGTTAGAAATAACATTCAAAATTACCTGTTTAAATTTAGTGGTATCAGCATAGACTATAGTAATTTCTGGACAAAAAAGTAGATTGAATTTTAAGTGCTTACGTTGCAGCGATGCTGTTTGTAAATTAATAACTTCATTGATAATTTGGTGTAAATCTACTGGTTCAGGATTAACGGAAAGTTTGCCCGCTTCTATTTTAGCAATACTGAGAATATCATCAATAATTTCCAAAAGATGTACGGATGCCTTATCCGCTTGTTGCAGATATTCTTTTTCCTCCTCCTCACTATTACAAAATCCATCCATAACGCAACGAATTGAGCCAATAATACCATTGAGAGGGGTGCGTAATTCGTGGGAAGTATTCGCCAAAAATTGGTTTTTTAATTGATTAGCATTTTCCGCTTCTTGCCAACTCTTAACTATTTCCTCTCCCCAAAGACGTAAACGTTCGAGCATTTCCTCTAGGGCCGACGCTAACTGATTAATTTCTCGAATATTAAAGTTTTGTGGTGTAATCTTTTCGGAGGTAATTTTCTGAATATTTAAGGCATAATCTCGCAGTTTTTCTAAAGGTCTAGCTAAATCCCTAGTGATCAGTATAATAGCTACTAAATAAGCTAATAATAAACCAGAAATTAGATAAAAAATTGCCTCCCAAATTTGTTGTAGAGGAGCCAGAGCTTGGGAGAGGGGACTAATGGCTAAAACTATCCATTTTTGGGATGATTCTCCCGTAACTGGACTGGGAAGGGAGCTATAACCAGCGACTAACTCTTTGCCATATTTCTCGAAAGAAAATAAATGGAGAAATCTCTGTTGACCTCTAACAGCATTACTGATGATTATATTGAGGCGTTCAGCATCAGCTTCTTGACTGATATGGCTACCAATGCGATCAAAATAGGGATGAGCGAGAATAATGCCATTTTCAGAAATAACCACGGGATAACCTGACAAAGAACCGGGTAAAACCTTCTCACTGTAAAGGAGAGAAGCTTGCAGAATCAGACTAGATTGTAATTGTCCTTGATCATCGTAGATGGGAACAGCAAAAACTAATTCTAATTGACGATTATTATTGGGAGATTTTGTTAAAAGTTGTCGAGGTAAACTTCTAACTAAAACATTCTCGATATTCCCAGCAGAGCTAGTCCGTTTTTCTGTCCATCTTTCCAGGGGCAAAACTTTGATAATTTCTGGTTCACAGGCTCGATTTAATAAAGGTTTCTTGGTCTTAATATCAATTAATTCCACACAGTTAATCTGATTAGGAAGCTGCGCCGTGAATTGTTGTAAAAAAGCTTCTTTTTCGGCTAAGGTTCCCTGTTTTAAAACCAGACTTTCGCCCGCAGTGATAAGATTGGCCTGCAAAAATTGAATTGATTGATCAATATTGTCTGCTTTTCTGATGGCACTTTCGGTGAGATTTTGACGGGCCGTTTCCAAAAAAGCCGATCGCGCCTTACGATAGGTGACATAAACCACCATTAGTAGTACAGGTACACTGACCAAGAGTAAGCGAGAGAGCAGAATACGACGAAAGGAGGATTGACCGATAGACATAGGCAGAAATTGGTTTGATTCTGGCTATCAAACTCCAGACTATACTAGCCTATTCACCAATCGAACCAGGTGATATCCCTGATCATTTGCCATGAATTGTCCTCACACCACCGTTATTTTAGCCATGAGTGCCGATGGTAAAATTGCCGACGCCTACCAGTCAGCGGCCAGATTTGCCTCTGCTACCGATAAAATGCGTCTAGAACAACATTTATCGCGCATGGATGCCGCTTTATTCGGTGCTAACACCCTGCGCGCTTATCACACCAGTCTTCCTATCCGTCATGCCGATTTTCTCGCATACCGTCAACAACGGGGATTATCTCCCCAGCCGATACAGATCGTTTGTTCTCATTCAGGCCAGCTTGATCCCCGGATGAAATTTTTTCAGCAGCCTTTCCCGCGCTGGTTAATCACGGCAGCGGAAAAAGTGGCGGCATGGGAAAATCGGGGTTTATTTGAGCTTGTCTTAGTCTGCGGTGATTGGAAGGCTATTTTTAGTCAATTTACCACCCTAGGTATTAAAAAGCTGGCGATTCTGGGAGGAGGTGAATTAATTGCCTCTCTTTTAGCGGAAGATTTAATCGATGAAATCCATCTAACTATTTGTCCGTTGCTGTTAGGAGGCAATAAAGCGGCAACTCCCCTGGGAGGAACTGGATTTATGGCTGATTCTGCCAGAAAATTACGACTTTTGAGCGTGGAAACCGTGCAAGAAGAAATTTTCCTACATTATTCCCTTGAACGAGATTCCCACAAATCTCAAAACTAGATTACCTTAAATAGGGTCTGCTGAAAAAGTTTGTTGGTGGGGGCAGGGTGTGGGGTGTAGGGTGTAGGGTGTAGGGTTTTACTGATTTTGAGGTACTCAGTTACCTAATTTTCAGGGAAAAAGTCCCGGAATTTTACCCCTAATCACTCCCAGTCCGGTACTTTTTGATTGACAAAAAGTCTAAAAGTCTTACCCAACAAGGGTTTTAGATTTATTCAGCAAACCTTAAATAAAAAGGTTGACTTATCTTGTCCCATGGTAGAACAGCTTAAACCCCAATACTCTGTGGCTTGGATTGATAAAATGAGTGAGATTCCCCAACAAAAATGGGATGCTCTCGCTCAACCCCTAACTACTCCCTTTCTCGAGTGGGAATGGTTACATAATATCGAAACTTCCGGCAGCGCCACGGGACGCACGGGGTGGCAACCCACTCATCTAACAGTTTGGCGCGGTGCTGAGTTAATTGCCGCCGCTCCTTTGTATATTAAAAGTCATAGTTACGGTGAATTTGTCTTTGACCATCAATGGGCGGATCTTTCCCATCGTTTAGGGATTAGATACTATCCGAAACTGTTAGGAATGACCCCTTTTACTCCGGCGGTGGGTTATCGTTTTTTAATTGCTCCGGGGGAAAATGAACTGGAAATTACTGCTTTAATGATAGCGGCTATTGATCATTTTTGTGATCAAAATAATCTGTCGGGTTGTCATTTTCTTTTTGTGGATCCCCAGTGGCGAATTTTAATGGAAAATTTTGGCTTTACTCCCTGGTTACACCATAGTTATATTTGGAATAACAAAGGTTTTCAAAGTTTTGAAGATTATCTGACGGTTTTTAATGCTAATCAACGGCGCAACATTAAACGGGAACGGAAAGCGGTGACTAATGCGGGGTTAATTATTAAAACTCTGGCCGACGAAGAAATTCCCCATCATTTATTCCCGTTAATTTATCGGTTTTATAGCAGTACCTGTGATAAATTTTACTGGGGAAGTAAATATCTGACACAGAAATTTTTTGAACAATTATATCCAAATTATCGTCAGCGAGTGGTTTTGATTACTGCCTACCAAAATGAAAAGGATACTAAACCGGTGGGTTTATCTTTTTGTATTCGCAAAGATACTAATCTTTATGGTCGTTACTGGGGCAGTTTTCAAGAGTACGACTGTTTACATTTTGAAGCTTGTTACTATCAACCGATCGATTGGGCAATTAGTCAAAATATTACCATGTTTGACCCCGGTGCGGGAGGACAACACAAGAAAAGACGGGGTTTTCCCGCTACTGCTAATCATAGTTTACACCGTTTCTATCATGGCAAAATGACTCAAATTCTCCGCAATTATATCCAGGAAATTAATCAAATGGAACAGGAAGAAATTGAAGCAATCAATCAAGATTTACCTTTTTCTAAGAGAGAAATTGAGTTTAACGAGTAATTTAGATAGTTAATTGTCCCTGGGTGCATCTCATTTTTGTAAATCTACTGAGTTGGGATTTTTAAAGGGAAACTATCTTCTAAAATTGGTTATTACTTCCGATTTGATCACTCAATCCTAGGGTTGATTCATGGTAGGGTTGATTCATGAATCAACCCTACCCGTTGGGGACGCAAGCGCCGTCCCCAAACCCCGAAGCGCATTAGTTTTTCGGTGGGATGCTTACAGGCAGCTGCCGATATATTTGTAATAATTTAAGAGTCACTGATAATTGCTAATTGTCCGTATTTCTGCAAATGTGAGCTGCAGCCATTGTCCCTATTAGTGCAATCAACTATGAATACGAGGTTCCGGGTGCAGAGTAGTGAGAATCTCACTTTCGATCGCCGCTAGGGTTTCTAAACGTTGCTCGATCACTGTACGTTCAAAATAATCCGCTGCTAATAGCCAATAAATACCATAATGACGCGCTTCGGAAGCCATTAAACCGCGATAAAATTTGCCTAAATCGGGATCAGGACAATATTCTCCCAATAAACCCAATCTTTCGTGGGAACGCGCCTCAATTAAAGCTGATATTAACAGCGAATCCAAAAGGCGATCGGGTTCTTGGTGACGAATCTGGGCCTTTAATTTAGCACCATAAGGGGGAGAATTCAAGGGAGCGAGGGGAATTCCCCATTTATCTAACCATTGATTTACCTGTTCAAAATGTTCTAATTCCTCTTGCGCAATCGCCGTTAATTTCCGCACGAGGGAAGCGTAGGAAGGATAACGAAACATGAGATTTAAGGCCACTCCTGCCGCTTTTCGCTCACAATGGGAATGATCGAGCAGAATAATCCCTAAATTATTAATTGCCTGTTCTATCCAATCCTCAGAGGTGGCACTGACTAATAAATTAATCTTTCCCATCGTCGCTGATTCCAATTTGCTGCCTCTTTCACCCTAACCCAAAAAGTCGAACAACACCAGTCAAAAACTAAGGACACGGCTTCTGTGATAGCCTAGATGATTGGTGAAGCATAAACACGGCCAATCAATCAGATGGATTTTTTACTGGAAGTCGGTACAGAAGAACTACCCGCAGATTTTGTCGATAGCGCGATCGCACAATGGCGGGAAAGAGTTAGCAAGAGTTTAGAGACGGAATCTCTGGACGCGACTGCTATTCAAGTTTACGCAACCCCGCGCCGTTTGGCCGTGTTAATCACAGGATTACCGAGGGAGCAAGAAGCTCGCAGCGAGGAGATAAAAGGACCGCCAGTTAGTGCCGCCTACAAAAATGGCAAAATTACCGCTGCTGGTGAGGGTTTTGCTCGAAAACAGGGAGTTAGCACCGCTGCTTTCTCAATTCGTGCCACAGACAAAGGAGAATTTGTCTATATTGAAAAAACGATTCCAGGTCGTCAAACAGCCGAGATTTTAACTGAATTAATTCCCCAATGGATTACCCGTTTGGAAGGAAGACGTTTTATGCGTTGGGGAGATGGAGATTTAAGATTTCCCCGGCCAATTCGTTGGTTATTAACTTTAGTGGATGGGGAAGTTTTGCCCCTAGAATTAATTAATGGCTCTACCACTTTAACCAGCGATCGCTTAACTTTTGGTCATCGCATTCTACACCCGCAATCCTTAGCCATTAGTCATCCCCAAGCATATTTAACCAGTTTGCGCTCGATTTTTGTGGAAGCGGATCCGCAAGTGCGTCAACAGATAATTACCGCTCAGATTACCACCCTGGCCAAAAAACTCAAGGGAGTGGCAGAAATTCCCGCAGATTTATTAGCAGAAGTGACTAACTTAGTCGAATATCCCACGGCAATTGTTGGCAAATTTGACGATGAATTTCTGGAATTACCCCCAGAAGTAATTATTACCGTGATGGTGACACATCAGCGTTATTTCCCGGTGAAAACTCCCCAGGGTTTGTCACCCTATTTTATTACTATTTCCAATGGCGATCCCCAGAAATCTGAGATTATTTCCGCGGGAAATGAAAGGGTTATCCGCGCGCGGTTAGCTGATGCCAGATTTTTCTATACTGCCGATTGTGATGAACCCTTAGATAGTTTTCTTCCTCAACTGGAAACCGTCACTTTCCAAGAAGAATTGGGAACCATGCGCGATAAAGTCGATCGGATTATGGAAATTGCCCAGATGATCGTCGAACAGTTAAATCTCGATGAACAAAGTCGCAGTGATATAGAGTCCACTGCCATGCTTTGTAAAGCGGATTTAGTTACCCAAATGGTCTATGAATTTCCAGAATTACAGGGAGTAATGGCCGAAAAATATGCTTTAATTAGTGGCGAATCGGCTATAGTTGCCCGGGGCATTTTTGAACATTATCTGCCTCGCAATGCCGGGGATTTACTCCCGGAAACAATCACTGGTCAAGTGGTGGGAATTGCTGATCGCTTAGATACTTTAGTCGGTATTTTTGGACTGGGAATGCTGCCCACTGGTTCCTCAGATCCCTTCGCTCTCCGTCGGGCTGCCAATGCAATAATTAGTATTATCTGGTCAGCCGATTTTAATATCAATCTTTTGGCATTAATTGAGCAGATAGCTAAGGATTTTGTCACCAGTCATCCCGATAAAACCAACCCAGTCAATCTGATTAAAGATTTCTTTTTACAACGTCTGCAAACTCTCTTAATTGATGATTTGAGGATAGATTATGATCTCGTTAATGCAGTTTTAGGGGAAAACGATCCAGAGTATAAGTCTCGCGCTTTAGAAAATTTATTAGATACCCGTGAACGCGCCCGCTTTTTATGCCAAATTCGTCAGGATGGTCAGTTAGCCAACATCTATGAAACCGTCAATCGCTCGACCCGTTTAGCACAAAAAGGAGATTTAGATACAACTACCCTAGAAGCCAAGGGAATCATCAATACGGAGTTATTTGAACAATCCTCCGAACCAGCATTTTATGACGCTTTAATTGCCCTAATTCCCGAAACTATCAGCGCAAGAGAGCAAAGAGATTATCAGCGTCTCGTCACTGCTTTAACAGCAATTTCTCCCCTGGTGGCTGACTTTTTTGATGGCGAAAATAGTGTGTTAGTCATGGCAGAAAAAGAATCTGTCCGTCGCAATCGTTTAAATCTGTTGGGTTTACTGCGAAATCACGCCCGAGTCCTAGCAGATTTTGGGGCAATTGTCAAGGGATAATTCAGTTATCAGTTATCAGTTATCAGTTATCAGATTTGAGTTTTCAGTGGACAGTGGTAATCAGTGAGCAGTTGTCAATAGACTACCTTTATTGATTCTCCCCATCACCCCATCACCCCATTTCCCCATCACCCCACACCCTACACCCTACACCCTACACCCTACACCCCACACCCCACACCCCACACCCCACACCCCACACCCCATCACCCCATCACCCCATCACCCCACACCCCACACCCCACACCCCCACTGAATTACTGCTCACTGATAACTGAAATGGCCGATTCTGAACTACAGCAACAAGTCCAAAGATTACATCGACTGACGGTATGGGGTCGTTGGTTATTCGTGTTGGGTTGTTGGTTAGGGATTGGTTCGGCGAGTTTATGGGTTTTATGGGATGATATAGCTTTAATGCGGCAATATTTTACTTGGACAGCCCTTAGATACGCTTTAGCTTTCAATTACTGGCCTTCTATCGGTCTAGGCTTTTGTGTTGCCATGACAGGAGCAGTGTTAGTCTGGCAAAGTCGCAACATTATTTTAGGACTTTCCCCCAGAGAAAAACTGCGCTTAGAGCAACGGGTGCAGAAAATTCGGGCCGAAGGGTCGCGTCATCCCCTCTGGCGCTGGATCTTAAAAAGCAGGGAAAAAGACTTACAATGATAAAGCTTTGCTGAAAGCTGACGGCTAGAATTCCCACTAGATATAATTCTTTACTCAAAAACTCTTGACTTTTGAATCCACCTATGACCGTGACTCCCCAAGCTCCTCCGAAAACTCGCCGCGTGGTTTTTCCCTTCACCGCTATTGTCGGCCAGGAAGAAATGAAATTATCCCTAATGCTCAACGTCATCGACCCCAAAATTGGCGGGGTGATGATTATGGGGGATCGAGGTACGGGAAAATCGACCACAATTAGGGCTTTAGCCGACCTTTTACCGGAGATTGACGTAGTTGCTAACGATCCCTTTAATTCTGACCCCAATGATCCCGATTTAATGAGCGATGAGGTGCGGCAAAAGGTGGACGAGGCCATCCCGTTGACCATTGCCAAGAAAAAAGTCACTATGGTAGATTTGCCCCTCGGTGCGACGGAGGATCGGGTCTGTGGCACGATTGACATCGAAAAGGCCCTGTCAGAAGGGGTAAAAGCTTTTGAACCTGGGTTGCTGGCCAAAGCTAACCGCGGCATTCTCTATGTGGATGAAGTCAATTTACTTGACGATCACCTCGTCGATGTGCTATTGGATTCGGCCGCTAGTGGTTGGAATACGGTGGAACGGGAAGGAATTTCCATCCGTCACCCGGCCCGGTTTGTTTTGGTGGGATCGGGCAACCCAGAAGAGGGAGAATTGCGCCCACAACTGCTCGATCGCTTTGGAATGCACGCCGAGATTCACACCGTCAAAGAACCACCTCTACGGGTCAAAATCGTGGAACAGCGTGCGGAATTTGATGGCAATCCCCTCTCGTTTTTAGAGAAATATAACTTAGAACAGGAAGAACTACAAAGAAAGCTAGTGGAGGCCCAAAATCTTTTGCCTTCTGTGGAGCTTGATTATGATCTGCGGGTGAAAATTTCCGAGGTTTGTTCCGAGTTGGACGTGGATGGATTGCGCGGCGATATCGTTACCAATCGCGCCGCTAAAGCTCTGGCAGCTTTGGAAGGACGGACAACTGTGACGGTAGATGATATCCGTCGGGTAATTGTTCTTTGTTTACGTCACCGTTTGCGGAAAGATCCGCTAGAATCGATCGATTCTGGTTATAAAGTCTTGAAAGCTTTTAATCGCGTCTTTGGATTAGAAGAAAATTCCTAAATCTAATTCACCCTCTCCCCGAAGAGAGGGTTTTTGACTGGATTTAGAGATGAAGGCCAAAAAGGGCTAGATGTGGCCGAATAAGCTAGAATTTTATCGATCGCTGTTATTCTCTGGGGGAATGTCCATGTGGGTTGAAAGTATAAAACTCGAAAACATTAAATGCTTCCAGAATCAAGAGATTAAATTTATTAGTAATCCCAATAATCAACGTCATTGGCGCACTAAACCTTATCATTGGATCACTTTATTGGGAGAAAATGGAGTAGGAAAAAGCACGATTTTACAGGCTTTGGCTTTACTGCTCGCTGGACCAGAAGCAGCCAAAGAATTATTACCACGTCCGACTGGTTGGATATGTAATCCCAAGACACCGGGTAAATTAACCGCAGTGCTTCATCAAGAAGATGGGGATGCGGGAAAATTTGGTACGGATAAAACTCGAAAAACTTTTGCTTATTCCTATTTTGTTACAGGCAAGGAAAGGTTAGAGTTAGGAGGCAGTAAGGACAAACAAACCTATACAGAACCAGCATTAATCGAAGAAAATACTAAAATTTTAAGTTGGTTGCGAGCCAATGCTTTTGCCTCCGATAGTCGTGGTTGGTTTGCCGTCGGTTATGGAGCTTTCCGTCGTTTGACACGAGTGAGTCAAGTGATCATTCCTAGTCTTGAACCTCCGAAACGCTCTAGCAACTTTTTCAGCCAATTTAATGAGGATACATCTTTAAGTTCTTTTGAGAGATGGATGGTGTATTTAGATTATCGAATAGCCAAAAATCCTGAAGATAGTAAATCCAAACAAATGAAAAAAATCGGCGAAGAAGCAATTACTAAACTGTTACCTGGTAATGTAGAAATTGCTGAAGTAACTGCCGATGCCTTGATTCAGTTTCTAGTTAACGGTCAAAAAGTTCCAACCATTAGTTTATCCGATGGTTTTCGGAGTATGATTGCTTTAGCCGGAGATTTAATTTGGCGATTATTACAATCCTTCCCCAATCTAGATAACCCCACAGAGGCTTCTGGAGTCGTCTTAATCGATGAGTTAGATATTCATTTACATCCTTCTTGGCAAAGGGAAATTGCTGGATGGTTACAGGAAGTTTTTCCCAAGCTTCAATTCTTTGTCGCTACTCATAGTCCTTTAATCGCTGCCGGTGCAGGGCCAAATTCTTTAACCCTACGAATCGATCTGGTAGAGGGTGAATCAGAGATTGTAGAAATTCCTTATAAAGAATTAGCGGCTAATGTTGATCGTACTTTAACAAGTTCTGCTTTTGGTTTGAAATCAACCTTTCCCACTGAGACAGAAAATAAAATTAAGCGTTACCACCAACTAAATCGTAAAAATAAAAATCTGGCAGCAGAAGAAAAGCAAGAATATGAACAACTGTCATTATTTGTTCAAGACGTTAAACCCTTTGGCGAAATTAGTCAACCTAATAGTTTAGAATCCCGAATTGATGCCTTACTAGAGGAGCGTTTATCTTGATTCCTGTCACCAGAATATCAGAGCCACCCGTATTAGCTAAAAATGCCGCTCGTTGGCTAGAGGCTTTAGAATCAATAAAATCAAACAACAAGGCAACTAAAGCTCAAATTAACCAAGCACAAAATAAATACAGTCATCCGCAAGTTAAAGACGCATTAGTTAAAATGTTTAATGGGAAATGCGCTTACTGTGAAAGTAAGATTACAGTGGTAACTTACGGAGCGATCGAACATTTTTATCCAAAAAGCCAGTATCCTGATCTGACTTTTACTTGGGAGAATTTACTGCTTTCTTGTGATAAATGTAATGATGCCAATCACAAAGGCACAAATTTTCCTCTCGATGATATCACAGGAAATCCTCTGTTAATAGACCCCACGGATGGAGTAACCGATCCGAATACACATCTTGAATTTATTTGGGATGAAATGGCAAAATTGGCCAGTGTTTATGGTCGGGATCGACGTGGTCAAATTGTTGAAGATTTGTTCGATCTCAATGGTATGCGTGGACGAAAAGAATTAATTAACTATCGTAGTCAATATATTAAAAGATTGTTAGCATTATTACGTTTAGCAAAACAAGGAGACTCGGAGGCTTTATCTTTACTGCAAGAAGCTTGTCAATCGGGAGCGGAATATTATGCTTTTGCTAGTATTTATATCCTGCCTCATTTGCCTCCCTAAAATTAAGGGTAATTATTATCTACGGTCTGAAAAACAAAATTTATCGCTTATTATTCTCACCTTACTTGCTATTTATGTCTCGTCCTGTTGTTTATTTTGCCGTTACTAATCATGGTTTTGGCCATGCTGTCCGCAGTGCTTCGGTGGTAGCTAATATTATTGAACTTAATCCCGAAATTTTGCCGATATTAGTCACCACTGCTCCGCGCTGGTTATTAGATTCCTACATATCTGGAGAATATATTCAAAGACATCGGGGGTTTGATGTGGGAGTAATCCAATCGGATAGTTTAACGATGGATAAATTAGCTACTAAAGAAAAACTAGAACAAATAATTGCTCAATCAAGGTCAATTATTGCCAGTGAAGTTAATTTTATTAAAACTAATCGTGTAGGTTTAGTTGTGGCCGATTTACCGCCTTTAGCGGCACTAATTGCCAAAAGTGCGGGGCTTCCTTGTTGGATGATCGGTAACTTTGGCTGGGATTTTATCTATCGTGATTGGGGTGAAGAATTTGCCAGTATTAGTGATTGGATTAGTCGTTGTTATAATCAATGCGATCGCTTGTTTAAACTGCCTTTAGCAGAAGCAATGACAGCATTTCCCCATGTTACCGAGGCAGGTTTAACCGGAGGTACACCCCGCTACAGTGAAGAACAATTGCGACAGGAATTTAAGCTAAATGCCCCTAAAGAAAAAACTATTTTATTGAGTTTTGGGGGGTTAGGATTAGAAGCAATTCCATATAATAACCTCGCCAGTTTTTCCGATTGGCAATTTATCACTTTTGAAAAAAACGCGCCCGAACTGCCCAATTTAGTCCGCTTACAGGATAAACCAGATCGGAGCTATCGTCCCGTGGATTTTATGCTCCTGTGCGATCGAATTATTTCCAAACCGGGATATAGTACCTTTGCCGAGGCTTTAAAATTAGAGGTGCCGATTGTTTCCCTAATGCGAGAAGGTTTCGCCGAATCAGCGATTTTATTGGCTGGAATCCAAGATTATAGTTATCATCAAATTATTAGCAGTAAAGAATTTTTTCAAGGTAATTGGGACTTTTTACGCCAAGCCCCCCAACCGCCCAGATTAAAGGTTAAACTGCCTAAAGATGGTGCAGAATCGATAGCGAGAGCTATTGTAGAATACTTTGAGAGGCAATAACCCTCCCGGGGAAAGTTGACGGCGAACCTGAGCAGAGAACTAGGGAGACAGAAACAAGATCGGGCAGAAAGCCGATACTTGTTACAATAGTTTACAAATCACCCTGCCCCGCCACCGAACTATGTCCGAACAGATGATCTCCCCAGAGACGCAAAACCCAGAAGCGATTACCGTTGAAGTGCAGCCCGTCCATATTCCCGAAGAGCATCGGGAAGATATTGGCCCCATGGATGACAACGTAGCCGAGAGTTGGCGCTACAATCCCCAAGTTATTAACGACTATTACCGTCGGCGACCTCTAGACGTTTTGGGGAGATTAATCGAAATTGCCCTACCGGTTTTATCTTTTCTCATCGGTATCTGGTGGGATAAACTGCGGGGAAAATCGCCGAAAAATGAAATTAGACGGGCCGTACAATTGCGGGAAATGTTGACCAAATTGGGACCCACTTATATTAAAATCGGTCAAGCTCTCTCTACCCGGCCTGATTTAGTACCGCCTTTATATTTAGAAGAATTAACCACTCTCCAGGATCAAATCCCCTCTTTTCCTAACGAAATTGCCTATCGTTTTATCGAAGAAGAATTAGGTTATTCTCCCGAGGAAATTTACGCAGAATTATCCCCCAATCCCATAGCAGCCGCTTCCCTAGGACAAGTTTACAAAGGTAAATTAAAAACCGGAGAGAGAGTCGCCGTTAAAGTACAGCGTCCCGATTTGATTCGCTGTATAACTTTAGATGTGTATATCATGCGTAGTTTGGCGACTTGGGTGAAAGGTAATATTAAAAGACTTCGCTCCGATTTAGTGGCAATTACCGACGAATTAGCCAGTCGCATTTTTGAAGAAATTAATTATCTTCACGAAGGACAAAACGCCGAAAAATTCGCTCAACTTTATGGTCACATTGCCGAAATTTACATCCCCAAAATCTACTGGAAATATACCGGGAGACGGGTTTTAACCATGGAGTGGGTGGACGGCACAAAATTAACTAATATCAAAGAAATTCAAGCCCAGGGTATTGATGCCACCCACTTAGTTAATGTGGGGGTGCAGTGTTCTTTGCGTCAATTACTTGAACACGGATTTTTCCATGCGGATCCCCATCCGGGTAATTTATTAGCGACTCCCGACGGTAAATTAGCTTATCTTGATTTCGGCATGATGAGCAATATTGAACCCTATCAACGCTACGGTTTAATCGAAGCGGTGGTGCATTTAGTCAACCGGGATTTTGAGTCTTTGGCCAAGGATTACGTTAAGTTAGACTTCCTGTCACCAACTACCAATTTAGAGCCAATTGTTCCCGCTTTTTCGGAAGTTTTCGGTAATGCTTTAGGGGCGAGTGTGGCAGAATTAAACTTTAAAAGTATCACCGATAAAATGTCGGCGATGATGTATGAGTTTCCCTTTCGAGTTCCTGCCTATTATGCCCTGATTATTCGCTCGATGGTGACTTTAGAGGGAATAGCAATTGGCATCGATCCTAATTTTAAGGTACTGAGTAAAGCCTATCCTTACATTGCTAAACGTCTGCTCACCGATCCTTCCACGGAGTTGCGAGATTCCCTGCGGGATTTATTGTTTAAAGACGGTACTTTTCGCTGGAATCGTTTAGAAAATCTCTTGCGTAATGCTAAAGATTCTAATGATTTTAACTTCGAGAAAGTCACCGAACAAGCGTTAGATTTTCTCCTTTCAGATAGGGGTATATTTATCCGCGAAAAATTAGTGAATGAGTTAGTCAATGCGCTAGATAACTTCGGTCGTCGCACTTGGTTTAATCTCACGGTTAATTTCCGGCAACAGGTGGGTTTAGCGGTGCAAGAAACTCCCCCAGAATTGTTGGGTGATGCTAAGACTTTCGAGCATCTTCGCAACATCTTTAGTATTTTACAGGAAACGAAAGGATTCGATGCCATGGCTATGGTGCCAGTGATGACGAAACTAATCGCTAAACCGGAAACCCAACAGATGGGACAAAAAATTGCTGAAGGTTTGCTACAAAAATCCCTAGCGCGTTTAATTCGTTACCTAGTTCTCGAATTTGATAGACCAAATCATCAGCAAAATGGAGAATTATCGAAAGCTTTACCCGCTGCCGATTAACCTCTGTCAGTTCCACCGACTGCTCAAAATCTGGTTCTTCGTTACCTGGTATGGTTCGATAGGGGGGCATAAATCGACTAAATCCTTATCTGGCAAGAGACTTAATTGATTAGTTCGCTCTAGATCAAAAATAATTGACAAAAATCGCCAAATGCCTTTCTATATAAGGGTTCCATCCCTTATAACCCC
>NZ_JAPZQM010000729.1:0-2777 GCF_027530565.1 Microcystis sp. LE19-10.1B
CTGAAATGGGGCGAAAGTCTGTGGACTCTGTGTAAGACAGTACATGGTTTTTTAACTGTGGTATGCGACGGTGGTGGAAGCAGAAACTTAAATCGTGAGGTTTAGGAATCGCCGCACTTTTAGGGCGGCGAGGATGTCAACAATATCTCCCTCCATTTTGATGGTTTTACCTCTTGACCCCATTTTGACGGTTTTACGGGTATTAGAGGAAATTTTACGGGTTTTTCGCAGTTCATCACTGGCTTGGTTAAGGGATGCTAACATATCGTCATTCCCTATTTTTACGGTTAAGCGTCGAGCCGTTTCTAGGAGTTGTTCTGCTTTATTTGGGTCTTTATCGGCAATTTTGGTCGCATCTGAGGCTAATTGGGCAATATTGCGCTGTTGCACATACCCCATAACTTCTTGATTCACTTGTGCAACAGTTCCCTGACCTGCTAAAAATTGTACTACAACATTAAGGGGCGGTTGCTCTCCGCGGCGATTTAAGCCAGGAATATCATAAGTTAAGCCAATTTGTGCGATTCTTGCCCTAGAACTGGTACGACTATCAATGGTAAATTCTAAAATGTAAATGGTGTCATCTCCTGCTGCCGCATTACCGATGGGATAAGGGGGGGTTAAGAGCGGATATTCGGCTTGATCTGGATAAACACGGGTGATTTTAGCTAATTTTACCCCTTTGACCGTTTGAATATCTAATTTAATATTATTAATTACCTCATTTTGCGCTTGTTGATAAGCTTGAATAATATAACTAGGAAAGTCAGTAATTAAAATTTGATGGGGTAAGTCTTTTTGAGGAACAACATGGCCAAATTGTCCAGCTGTATTGTTACTAATATCATCTAATAGCTGCTCATTATAATCGCCAACCCCTAGGACCGTAATTGGAATATTACACTGAGCAAAATCATTGGCTAATTGACGGCAATCTTCTTCGCCTATGGTTTGACCATCGGTAAATATTAACGCTCTACGGGAAGTCATCGCTTGATTACCAATAATCCCTAACACTTGATCCATTCCTCTACTTAAAACAGTTCCTCCACTAAATTTAGTTAGTTGATCAATAGCCGATTCAATCGGTTGAATTTGGGTTGCAGGGGTTAAATTAATTAAAGTAGAAGCTTGGTCATCAAAACGAACTAAAGCAATGCGATCTTCTTTGGTTAAACCACCTGAATGTAATAGTTTTTTCAGGGATTGAATCACTACCTCTAGTTTGGTCATTCCCCCTACATTTTCATACATAGAGCCACTGGTATCAATCAGAAAAGCAAAGGTGGTAGAGGGCCGACTTTGAGCTGCTGCTGCTTGGGGTCTAATTTTCATCATTAAAAAGAGTCGCTGGTCTGGAGTGTCAGCAGGTAAAAAATCTCGATGAGGGGTTAAAGATACGGTTAACATTTGTTTTTTCTCCAAAAGAGTAAAGTTGCTAAGGGGTGTAAATATCCTCTAAAGACAGTAACATTCCAAAAGTTGGCTCAATTCCTGTTAATTCTGGATCAAATAAGTCAGGAAATTTTTGATTACCATTATCTTGAAAGTTTTCGAGATTGGTTTCAAAAAGTGAGGGTAAATTCAGTCTAATACTGGTGTAGCGATAACCTTCTTGAATATCTTCTATCCAAGCGTTAATGATTTGGTTAAGGTGATGCTCTCGAATGGCACATAAACTTTCTTGTTGTAAGGTGTCTTGTAACTCTTGACGAATTTTTGGGGTAAAAATTTCTTGAGGATTATCCTCATAATGGGGGTGTAAATCTAAAGGATACTGATAACCTGCCGGTGGAGAACTTTGGGTGTGTAATGATAGGGTATATATAACCATAGAATAGCAACCATAAAATTAATACAGAGAAAAAATAAGTTTATTATGGCGATTTTAACATAGAATTGTTATTTTACAAAGAAATTTAGTTAATTTTAATCTTTCTCAATCCCAATTAAATATCGTCTTAAGAGAATTTAGCAATTAGACAGATTTAGAGAGAAGATTTCTAGATAGAGACGTTGATTAAGAGGAAGAAATGATGTCTTTTGATTGGACTTCCAGACGAATTTCTCCAAACTTACGAGTGTCCCCATTCTTTAAGAGATAAATGAGTTTTTTCATTCCTTTTGCTTGAGCATAATCAGCATTATATTCCATAATAATCTCCTCTCCCTGTTGAAAAATTTTGGCGGTTTCTGGATAAAATCCTTCGGCTTTACTGAGGAGAATATGAGCATTTTGATGACTTCCTAAAATAATGGGAATATCCCCTAAAGAAAGAGTAGTGGTTTCCTTTTCATGCCAATGAATCAGTAAATAGGCTTTACGACTTAATTGTTCGAGTAAAGCGATCATTAAACCAATAAAAAAGCCTAAAATCACTCCGCCTAATAATCTACCACCGATTTCCCCGATTAAAGGCGACAGTAATAAAAAACCTGCTGCTCCCATTCCCCCTCCAATTGTGCCACCTTGTACGCCGCGAATCCTCCTTAAATTAGGAACAAAAAAGGACATTCCCCCACCGAGTAATCCACCTAATAACATCCATCCCACAATTCTCCCTAAAAGAATAAGGAAGGAAAGACTAGAAATCGGGGTAAAATGGCTCTTCGGGACTTGGTATGGTTCGATATGGGGGCATAAATCGACTAAATCCTTATCTGGCAAGAGATTTAATTGATTAGTTCGCTCTAGATCGCAAACAATTGACAAAAATCGCGGTAATGTCTGTCTCTATAAGGGTTTCATTCCTTATAACCCCCATCCATTGCATAAC
>NZ_JAPZQM010000408.1:0-2188 GCF_027530565.1 Microcystis sp. LE19-10.1B
TTATGCTTCCCCCATTCTCTACATAATCGATTACTTTTTTTCTCAAGTCTAGGCTATAAGACATTTTTCTGTATGGGTTGCTCGTTTCTCTTGATTTTACCTTATTTTTCCCTCGTCTCACACTTATTTGAAATGACTATACTCCTTCAGTGAGGGTGCAAAGCTTGTCTCCAACCCCGTAGGGAAGATTAGGGAATGGTGAGGTTTTAAGTTGTAGTAGTATAGTATAACAAGTTAGACGAGAAAACGGTTTTTTTGAAAAACCCCGTTTTCTGAAATCAATAGGTTGAAAAAAACCGGTTTCTGAAATCTTAAAACTGAGAGCCATGATTTTACCTAATCCAGACCTATCATCCACACCGCTCGATGTATTTATTTCTTACTCTCACCGGGATGAGAAACTGCGGGAAACTTTGGGACTTCACCTCGCGTCATTACAAAGACAGGGAGTAATTAAATCATGGCACGATCGCAAAATTAGTGCTGGAACAGAGTGGAGACAAGCCATTGATGAAAATCTCAATTCAGCCGAGATTATTCTGTTGTTGATTAGTGAAAACTTTATCGCTTCTGACTACTGTTATGATCTTGAAATGGAACGGGCGATCGCACGGCATGATGCGGGGGAGGCGCGGGTGATTCCGATTATTTTGAAGCCGGTGGATTGGAGTGGTGCGCCTTTTGGTAAGTTGCAAGCTTTGCCAAAAAATGCCAAGCCTGTGACGACTTGGAGTAATCGGGGTGAGGCGTTTTTAAATATTGCTGAGGGGATTCGCCACGCGGCAATGGAAATGGCGACAGTGTTAACTGACAAACAGCCTACTGTCTTGCCAGAGCCGCAACAATCCGCAAAAGCCACTGAGATGCCAACGCAATCGGAACCCCTCAAGCCAACAGTTACTCCAGACAAGATACAACAGGAAATTAGCTTGGAATCTCCAGAAGGACAAGTTAGCATTGACTCTCGCTTTTATATTACTTCCCCTTACGAAGAACGGTGCTATGAGGAAATTCAAAAGCCTGGCTCCCTGATTCGGATTAAATCGCCCCACAATATGGGCAAATCGTCCCTGATGGCGAAGGTACTTGCCCAAGCATCTCAACTAGGCTATCGTGCGGTAACGATCGATCTGGAACAGACCAATCAAAAGTTCTTTGACGATCTCGACAAGTTCATGCAGTGGTTTTGTGCGTCGGTGGGTAAACCACTAGGAGTAAGGGTCAAGATTGAAGAGTATTGGGATGATATTTTTGGAGCGAACGATAACAGTACGGATTATTTTGAGAAGTATTTATTAGAGGGGGACGATCGCCCGTTGGTGTTGGCGATCGATAACTTTGATCGCATCTTTAAATACGCAGATATCGAGACGGATTTATGCGGATTATTGCGCGGCTGGCATGAAAGTTCCAAGATTAAAAAACTGTGGCAGAAATTGCGGCTGATCATCGTCCATTCTCAAGAGTCCTATGCCCAACGGGATATCAATCAATCGCCTTTTAATGTGGGGTTGCCCATCGAATTGGGAGAGTTTACGCCTGAACAGGTACAGGAGTTGGTAGCACGGCACGGATTAACTTGGACAGAGGGGGAACTCGAACAATTTATGGGGTTAATTGGAGGGCATCCCTACATGGTGCGCTCGGCACTCTATCACATTGCAGCGGGGGATCTTTCTTTGGCGGAATTTTTGCGGACGGCTCCCACAGAAGCGGGAATTTACAGCGATTATCTGCGGGGACATTTGAAGACTTTGGAAGATTATCCTGAACTGGGGGCAGCCATGAAATTGGTTATTACTTCTGAAGCGCCGGTACGTTTGCGGTCTGAGGAGTCGTTTAAACTGGACAGTATGGGATTAGTGGTGCGGGTTGATAATAATGTGAAACCTCGCTGCGATCTTTATCGTCAGTATTTTTGCGATCGCTTGGGAGGAAATTAAATAAAAACACTTTATTGTAAACTAGATTTGGCGATTAGAGATGTGATTTATAATTCATTTTTTGAAGAGCCAATCGGACAAATTTTAATCGAAGATGAAAATCTGGCTCTTCGGTTTGTGTTATGCAATGGACGGGGGTTATAAGGGATGGAACCCTTATAGAGAAAGGCATTTAGCGATTTTTGTCAATTGTTTTTTATCTAGAGCGAACTAATCAATTAAGTCTCTTGCCAGATAAGGATTTA
>NZ_JAPZQM010000279.1:0-4482 GCF_027530565.1 Microcystis sp. LE19-10.1B
CGGTCGTTTCAGGCTTTGTTGCCCTTGTTTTTTGTACCAATCGATGTACTACAAGAAGGATAATGCAAGGTTTTTGAAAGTCCCAATCCTATTTGCTTGCACTAACATCGGACTTTAACAGGTCAAAAGCTTTATTTTAAAAGGGTTTTACCATTATTCAGCAAGCCCTATGTAGCAATCCGAGATGTCTTTTGATTTTGTTGAGTTCATTTTTATTGATTGCTCCATAATATAATTCGGCTTGATTAATGGAACTAATGGCTAGTTGATTTAGTCCAATATGGCGAAGCTCTTCGATAATTCTATGGTTGTTTTTATAGAATTCAATGAGGATATTGGTGTCACATAAAATCATCGGTTTTCTTCTCGCCATGCTGCTTGACGGATAGATTCAGGCGTGATATTTCTGTTTTCCCACAGTCCTGCTAGGGCAAAGAAGTCTTGCTCGTTATCAGATAATGTTGTTTGATCTTCGATGATTTCTACAGAGTCAACAAAATCTAAAGCAGTTAAAATTTTAGAGAGTGTTTCTGCTTTTTCTTGGTCACGAATGTGTACGATTAGTTGTTTCATGGTAGTTTATTTTGTATTGATTTGGTATTAATGATCATTGTCTAATTCTGTTTTTAGCCAATTAAGAATCGGAGAACTAATACGAATTCCATAATTAACTAACTGTTGTGATAAATCTAAAATTTCTTGTTTAGATAGATAACCTGCATAAAAACCAACCAAGAGAATTCCTAATGTTCCTTTGACGGGTAATTCCATAGCTTTGGCAACTCTTCTTGCTAATTTCTCATCTATAATTACCCAGTCTGGTTTGATTGAAATTGCCAAGAGAATAACTTCTAATTCTCCTCGATCTAATCCTAGTAATAGCGGTTCAAGAGGAGATGATGATGCAACTTCTTGAACTTGAATCCAATTGGCATTTTTGAGTTCTTTTGCCCCCGGTTTATTATCTCCAGCGATGACAATTTCTTGATAAACTGCCCAAGGAATAATCACTTCATTAAATAGCTGATTAAGAAGATCTAATTGATTAATCAAAGATAAGGCGATGATCGGTGTAGAATTAACAATTATCTTCATTCTCTTGGATTTTTTGGGCTAATTTACGGCTGGTTTGTATTTCTGATTCCCATTCTTCTGCTGTGTAATCAATAATGGAAAAACCATACTCAGAGAGAAGTGTATAAAATGTATATTTATCGCATCCTAATACTTGTGCGCCGATTCCTGCTGAAATTTTTCCTTCTTGATAAAGATGCCCTAATGTATAAATTATGACTTTACGAGAGAATGTTTCTTTTTCTTCTCTGGCGGCAATGAGAAGTTCTTCGGGAAATGTTACGTTAATGTTCATGAGTGTTTAAAGATAATTTGTTTTTCTTGATTTTAGCAGGAATAATATCGCTAATTAATTGATGGTTGATAATTAAGATTCTCTATATTGTTCTCTTTAGTTGTTTATAAATTTCATCATCGTTTCGTTTGTCAATCAGCAAGATTTCTAGTGTTTGCTCCTCAACACGATAAACGATTCGATATTCACCAATATCGGCTCTATGATAAGAGTATCCTTTTAACTTTAGAGAATCTTGGGGATAGGGATTTGTTCTCAGTTCGGTTATTTTTGTGGCTACTTGTTTGGCGTGTTTATCTGGCAGTTTTTTTAAGCGTTTAGTTGCCTGTCGAGATAGGTTAATCTTAAGCATTTAAAATTTCTGACAGTAAAGCCTCACTTTCTGTTGTTCCGATAAAACCTTCTTGATGAGCTTTTTCTGCCTGTAAAGCCAAAAGTTGATTTTCTAACTCGGAAAATCTCTCAAATTCCTCGATTGACAGCACGACTGCAACATTACGTCCCTTTTTTGCTATCTTTACTGGTTCTCTTCGAGCCAAGTCTAACAGTTCGCCAAAGCGATTTTTTGCTTCTGAGGCTCCTAATGTTTTCATAACTAACCTTTATAGAAACTAGCCATTATGACCATTTTAGCTATTATAGCAATTATTGACAGGAGAATCACTTCCACCAGCGACTAACATCCCTAATACTTTGATACACTTCTCTTAGGGCGACCACTCCACCAAAATGAAGGATTAAAGGGACTAAGTTGGGAATAGTTTCGAGGAAATGAAGACGAGTGAGGGTTCCCAAAGCATGAAGGATATCTTGCCAGAAAGATAAGTCAACATTAGCAGGGGTTAATGTGGCTGTTAATGCTTTTAATACCTTTGCACGGTCGGATTCACCTCCAATCCCTCTGGCAGCTTCTAAAGCTTCCGGTAAAACTTGTGGTAAATGGGGAGCTAACCCTATCAATGCCTCTACACGGGAGGATTCAGACCAAATATCTCTGGCAACAGCTAAGGCTTTGGGTAATAAACTTTCCGGTAAATAGGGAGCTAACCAGGTCAATGCCGTTGCACGGTCGGATTCATCCCTAATCCCTCTGGCAACTTCTAAAGCTTCCGGTAACAAAATTTCTGGTAAATGGGGAGCTAAATCGGTCAATGCCAATGCACGGTTATCTTCATCCCCAATCCCTCTGGCAACTGCTAAAGCTTCCAGTAACACTTGTGGTAAACGGGGAGCTAACCCAGTCAATGCCAATGCGCGGAAGAATTGATCCTCAATCCCTCTGGCAATTTTTAAGGCTTCGGGTAACAAACTGACCGGTAAATGGGGAGCTAACCCCGTTAATGCCTCTGCACGCTTGTATTCAGAGCCAATCCCTCTGGCAACTTCTAATGCTTCACTTAAGAGAGCTTCAGATAAATAGGGAGCTAATCCTGTCAATGCCTCTGCACGGTGGTATTCATTCCCAATGGCTCTGGCAACTTCTAAGGCTTCGGGTAACAAACTTTCTGGTAAATGGGGAGCTAACTCTCTCAATGCCTGTGCACGGTAACGGTAGGACAAAATCCCTCTGGCAATTTCTAAGGCTTCAGGTAATAAACTGGGTAAATAGGGAGCTAATCCTGTCAATGCCTCTGCACGGTCGTATTCATCCCCAATCCCTCTGGCAATTTCTAAGGCTTCCCTTAAGAGATTTTCCGGTAAATAGGGAGCTAACCCGGTCAATGCCTCTGCACGGCGGGATTCATCCCTAATAGCTCTGGCAATTTCTAAGGCTTCGGGTAACACTTCCGGTAAATAGGGAGCTAACCCTGTCAATGCCCTTGCACGGTAGTATTCAGACCCAATCCCTCTGGCAATTTCTAAGGCTTCGGATAACACTTCCGGCAAATAGGGAGCTAATCCTGTCAATGCCTCTGCACGGTCGTATTCATCCCCAATCCCTCTGGCAATTTCTAAGGCTTCCCTTAAGAGATTTTCCGGTAAATAGGGAGCTAACCCTGTCAATGCCTCTGCACGGCGGGATTCATCCCTAATAGCTCTGGCAATTTCTAAGGCTTCGGGTAACACTTCCGGTAAATAGGGAGCTAACCCTGTCAATGCCCTTGCACGGTGGTATTCATTCCCAATGGCTCTGGCAACTGCTAAGGCTTCGGGTAACAAACTGACCGGTAAATGGGGAGCTAACGCTGTCAATGCCCTTACACGGTCGTCTTCATCCTCAATGGCTCTGGCAATTTCTAAGGTTTCCGGTAACACTTCTGGTAAATGGGGGGCTAACCGTGTCAATGCCCTTGCACGGTCGTCTTCATTCCGAATTTGCGCCAACTGATTTAAATCCCTACGCATCTGGGGTGTCAATCCCTTTGCACGGGAGGATTCATCCTCAATGGCTCTGGCAATTTCTAAGGCTTTGGGTAACAAACTTTCCGGTAAATGGGGAGCTAACCCGGTCAATGCCTCTGCACGGTTGTATTCATCCCCAATCCCTCTGGCAATTTCTAAGGCTTCAGGTAACAAAGTAGGAGTAAGATAGGGAATAATTTTCCTTAATCCTGCGGCTTGCTCCCCATCATCTTGATTTTGCCTCACATAAGCCAATCCCTGGGCAGGTGTCCAGATTTCATGTTTAATCAGTGCAGCCATCAATTCTGGTGGAATATTCCCGGCCAAACTATTAAGAGAAGTGCTAATCAAAGCATAACGCACCTGTAACCCCATAGACTCACTCTTGTTCTCAATAAAATGCTCCTCCGCCAATTGCCACGCCCGGGAAACATCCTTAATAAAAACTGCCGTTTTCCCTTCCTTTTCACATTGACTATACCAACCATTATGACCTTCTGCCGTTTCTTCCCTCAGTAATAGATGAATCTGGGCTATCTGTCCCGCTTTTTCCAAATGCCAGAGCAATTGATTATAAATGTAGCCATCATCCTCTAAACTGTGCCAGTTTGATCCCCCTAAATCCCCCTTAATAAGGGGGACTTCCACCTCTTTTCCCCCCTTTTCAAGGGGGGTTAGGGGGGATCTCTCCTTTTCAAGGGGGACTTCCACCTCTTTTCCCCCCTTTTCAAGGGGGGTTAGGGGGGATCTCTCCTTTTCAAGGGGGACTT
>NZ_JAPZQM010000228.1:0-1070 GCF_027530565.1 Microcystis sp. LE19-10.1B
ACCCTTATATAGAAAGGCATTTAGCGATTTTTGTCAATTGTTTTTTATCTAGAGCGAACTAATCAATTAAGTCTCTTGCCAGATAAGGATTTAGTCGATTTATGCCCCCCTATCGAACCATAACAAGTAACGAAGAGCCTAGCTTATTAAGATCGGCGACCGCACTTTAACCCACAGTTTCAATCAATGTACATGGTGCGTTCCCCAAAAATCTATTAGTGGAGTAGTAGGACTTACATTAGGGAACGCACCCTACGGCGATAGCGATTTGCTGAAACCGAGCTCAATACATACTGCTTTCTCTATTTCTTCCCAATAAACGTCTTCTAAAACACCCTGTTTATTCTTAATTCTTTGAGAATCTACAGCCCTCATTTGACTTAAGTTGATGTGTCGATCTCCGTCTAGTCCATTCTGCACTGTCGGGGTAATATTGACAACAAAAGGATAAGTCCTTTTCCCGGGCAACAATGGAGCAACTACTGTCGTTGTTCCATTTTGATTGCCAATATCGTTTTGTAAAATCAGGCAAGGACGTTCTTTATCGGTTTCATAACCAAGAACGGGTTTCAGATCGACCCACCAGATCTCTCCTCGCTTATAGGTTAGTCTTCCATTAGGCATTTAGACCATCGCCCACTGCAATATCCCAGACAGAGATTTCTGCTTGCATCTCTGGATCATTGGCCTGATCTTTATAAGCGTCTTCTAGCTCTTTCATAAAAACCCTTCTCTTCTCTTGCCAGAGAACATCATTTATGAAGCTGCTACGATTGCTTGCTAGTCGATCTACAAATTCCAAAACTTCGTCGTCTAAGGTTATGCTAACTTTCTTACTCATTGCCATAAACTGTTTACGACAGCCTGGTAGGATTAGATCATCATACTAACTAATCCTACATTAATTGTCAATGCCTGCCTCTGATCTGTAAGTAGGGTCTGCTGAAAAAGTTTTTCCTGGGGGTAGGAGTCAGTAGCCGGTCGTCAGGAGTCGGTCGTTTCAGGCTTTGTTGCCCTTGTTTTTTGTACCAAGCGATGTACCACAAGAAGGATAATGCAAGGTTTTTGAA
>NZ_JAPZQM010000224.1:0-11620 GCF_027530565.1 Microcystis sp. LE19-10.1B
GTCTCCGAGCCAGTAGTCAGTAGTCAGGAGAATTAAGAATGAGCATTAATCAATTAAATGCTCTATTTGGTTATTTTATGCAATTTTATGCTTATTTTTCTCATTTTTGCCCTCTCAAAAATTAATTATGCAAGAACTCTAAAGTTAATTTTGTCAAGGATTGTTCAGATGCGCTTACCCTGCTAAAACCCCAACACCCTAAAACCCTAAAACCCCAAAACCCGACACCCAAGACCCTAATTTAGTGATTTAATAAAACCGACCACTGCTGCAGGAGATAAAAACTATGTGTATTCTCGGTTTTGATCCGGGTAAGGATAAATGTGGGATCGCGGTCAGGTCATCAACGGGGAAAATTTATACCCATGAGGTGATAGCATCGTCACAAGCGCTCGAGCGTTTAGCTAGTCTCTGTCAACAATATCCGCTCGAATTATTGGTGATGGGGAACCAAACCACCTCGAAAAGTTGGTGCCAAAAAATTGCCGCTCGTGTCACTATCCCGATTACTCTAGTAGATGAACGCAATAGTACCCTAGAAGCGCGCGATCGCTATTGGCAAATGTTCCCCCCCAAAGGATTACAGAAACTCATCCCCCAAGGTATGCGTCTTCCCGATCGCCCCATTGATGATATAGTGGCGATTCTGCTGATCGAACGTCATTTACAGTCCAAATAATGTCACACTACAAAATAGACACAGCAAGGTGAATTGACGATGCTCCTAAGTAAAGGTTTTGAAGTGGAAATGTACACCGGAACAGCAGCCGGAGAAATTATCGGTTTATCCGATCGCATTGTCAAGGATTTAGATGGTTTTGTCCGGGAACCGGATAGTCGTAACGTAGAATATACTACGGCTCCCATGACTAACTATGACCGTCTTTTATGCGCTACTTTAAAACCTCGTCTCGCTCTACGGCGATATTTGCGTCGTTTAGGCAATTATACCCTAATCCCTGGCAGTACCCTCTCCTTGGGCGATAGTCAACATTTTTATCGCAGTGACCCCCACAATCCCTATCATGACTATATTGAACAGACCTACGGTACTAATGTAGTCACGGCCAGTATTCATATTAACGTCGGTATTAGCGATTATGAGGATTTAATGCGTGCCTGTCGCTTAATTCGCCTAGAAGCTCCTTTATACTTGGCTTTAAGCGCTTCTTCTCCCTTTCTCGACGGTAAAATCACCGGTTCCCATTCCCGTCGTTGGCAAGTTTTCCCCCAAACTCCCGCTTATGTTCCCCTCTTTGAAAGTCATCAACATTTTGTCACTTGGACCGAGGAACAATTAAAACTCGGTACGATGCAGAATGTTCGTCATCTCTGGGTGTCAGTACGTCCTAACGGTAGCAATCGTCCCTATAATCTCAATCGTCTAGAATTGCGAATTTGTGACCTGATTGCTAATCCTATTAGTTTATTAGCGGTTATGGCTTTTTTAGAGGCCCGTTTAACTCAACTTTTACAAGCTCCCCAATTAGACCCCTTAATTTTAAGTCAATTACCCAGCAGCAATCGTAGCGAGGATTTATTAACTTTAACCCAAGAAAACGAACAGGCTGCCGCTCGTTTTAGTCTTGATGCCACCCTGAGACATTGGTACGATGGCCGGGAAATCTTAGCTAGGGATTGGATTAAAGACCTCTATGTTCAAGTTTATCCGATCGCTAAAGAAAAGGGTTTTAGTTGTTTCCTCTCTCCCTTACAAAAAATCCTCCGCGAAGGTAACACTGCACAACAATGGTTAAAACAATACGACCAAGGTATGGATGTTAAAAGTATTATCAAACAGGCGATTATTACCCTAGAAAAAGAGGAACGAGAGTTAGAACATAAATTATGTCAGCATATTCTAGTTGCGTGAATAATTATTTTAAGGCCATGGTAATTAAACCCTGTTGACCGAGAAGAATTTCCCGCAGCAGCGTACAAATTCCCACCCAAATAATTGGAGAAATGTCAACTCCTCCTAAGGGGGGTATGAGTTTACGCACGGGGATTAAAAAAGGTTCCGTTGGCCAGGCAATAATATTAAAGGGAAAGCTATTTAAATCTACCTGTGGATTCCAAGTCAGCACGATCCGTAAGATAAACAAAAGGGTCATCAACCCTAAGATAATTCCCAATGTCCAACTTAATGCGATCGCTGTGTCCATAGTCTCCAATCCCGTCTTTTTTACCGATTATCTTCCCTAAAATATAACAGTTTTTGTCTCATTTAATCATCCTAATCGCCCCAGCACCCTGCCAGTTATTCTTGTCAACCTCCCGGGTAAAAATGCCGCCAGAAAAAGTCCCCATAGGGCTTGACAAACTAGCTAGACTTGACTTATACTTTTATTATAATGGGAATCCGTGTCGTCCTGGAGACCCTCTCTTTTCAGGCCAGATGCAGAAGTAACTTAAAGATGACAGAATTTCGCATCGAGAAAGACAGCATGGGAGAAATTCCCGTACCTGCCGATAAACTTTGGGGAGCGCAGACCCAAAGATCCCTACAATACTTTAGTATCGGTGATAATCTCATGCCCCGGGAGATGATCGCGTCCTATGCCATTCTCAAAAAAGCCTGTGCAATTGTCAATCAGCAAAAAAATCGTCTCAGTCAGGAGAGAAAAAACCTAATCTGTCAAGTCTGCGATGAAATTTTAGCCGGACAACACGCGGATAACTTTCCCCTCTACGTTTGGATGACGGGAAGTGGCACCCAGTTTAACATGAACATCAACGAAGTCATCTCCAATCGTTGTAGTCAACTGACGGGGAATCCTCTGGGTAGCAAAACTCCTGTGGATCCCAACGATCATGTTAATATGTCCCAATCGACTAATGATTCCTTTCCCTCGGCCATGTATATTGCCGTTGCCTTGGCAGTCAAGGAAAAATTAATTCCCAGTCTGCAACTATTACGGAATAGTCTCGATGAAAAAGCCCAATTATGGGCAAATATAGTTAAAATTGGTCGCACTCACCTACAGGATGCCACCCCTTTAACCCTCGGACAAGAATTCTCCGGTTATGTGGGTTTATTGGATGATGGCAGCGATTGGCTAGAAAAATGTCTAGAAAAAGTCTATCGTTTATCCTTGGGAGGAACTGCTGTCGGTACGGGAATTAATGCTCCCCCAGATTTTGATCGAGATGTGGCTGCCGAAATCGCTAATCTGACCAAATTACCTTTTATTACCGCCCCTAATAAGTTTACCGTGCAAGGTTCCCACGATGCTCTAGTTTTCTTGAGCGGGGGATTGAAAACTATCGCTAGTTCCCTGTATAAAATTGCTAATGATATCCGTTTACTTAGCTGTGGTCCCCGTTGTGGATTAGGAGAATTACAGCTGCCGGAAAACGAACCGGGTTCTTCAATTATGCCGGGGAAAGTTAATCCCACCCAATGCGAAGCTTTATCGATGATAGCATTGCAGGTGATGGCTAATGATTTAGCGGTGACGATGGGAGGCGCCGGAGGACATCTGGAAATGAATGTCTATAAACCTCTGTTGATTCATAATCTCATGCAGTCTATCCGTTTGCTCACTGATGGTTGCGCTAATTTCTGTCAGTTTTTGGTGAAGGGGATGACTGCTAATCAAAAACAAATTGAGACTTTTTTAAATCAATCCTTGATGCTGGTGACTGCCTTAAGTCCCGTGATTGGCTACCAAAAGGCTGCCTACGTCGCTCATTATGCCCTAGAAAAGGATTTAACCCTGAAAGTGGCAGCCTTGCAACTGGGATACATCAAGGAAGCGGATTTTGATCGCATTGTTGACCCCGCTAAGATGGTCAATCCCTACGTTGCCGATGGTTAATTCTCTGAGGGGTTGACTGCCGTAAAAATCAGAGGTCGCAGGCAGGCACGGATTCCCATTATATATATAATTATAAGGCAAGCGGCGGGATTTGTCAAGCCCCGCCGGTGAAAATTTCCGCTAAACTTGGCTAATGATAGCGAAGAAAACAAACAGAAAAACCATAAATGCCCCTGCCATGCGGAAGAAGGATTTAGGAAGATTAATAACTTTCTCCAGTTTCAAGAAACCCACCAGAAAATAAGCGGCGATTGCTAGGAGAATCGGGATAACCACGCGCAAGATTGTGCCAAGGGGACCAGAGAAAAACTCACCGATTTTATAGCGGGTTGTATTTTCTTCCGCATGAGGAGGAATAGTTACACTTGTCCAAGTTTCTCCCCCATCGGTGGAACGAAAAACTGTAGTTTTAGCGCCACCAAAACCGAATAAAGTTTTATCTTGAGCGTAATTAGGAGAAAACTGGACGGAGATACCAGAAGAAGGGATACTATGAATTTTCACTAGGGGTATTTTAGGATCACCAATTGATTTAAAAGTTTCTCCTCCATCGGTAGATTTAAACAAGCCATTTCCCTGTAAACTAACTATTACCGTGCGATCATTAGCATAATCAGGAGAGATAGCAATGGTTTCTACTGATGCCTGCGGATTAAACCCTGGTTTCTCTAATTTTGTCCAACTTTTAGCCCCATCTTTGGTGACAAACAAACCGGAAATTGTCCCAGCAAAAATAGTTCCATCACTGGGATAATTGGGAGACATTGCCAACTGCACATTAGAGGTTTTTGATAGGGGGGTTCCTTGGCTGACATTTTTCCAAGTTAGTCCACCATCAACACTTTGATAAATGCCCTCTTTTCCCGTGACAAACAAAGTTTTATCCTTAGCAAAATCAGGGGAAGCTACCATGGCAGGAGCATAATTACCAAAAATTCTGCCCACTTCACTGATATTTTTAACCGTATTTCCTCCATCAGTAGAACGAAATATTCTCCCCTGCTGATTGGTGAGAAAAAGAGTTTTATCCTTGGCAAAATCTGGGGAAGGAACTATCCTCGGACCGCGGACTCCTTCATCAATTTCGATAATTTTCCAGAAATCACCACTGTTATCGGATTTGGCAAATTTATTGCGTAAAAACCCCGCAAAAATAGTTCTATCTTCTCCATAGTTAGGAGAAAAGGCAATGTCAAAGAAACGCCGGGGATCTTGTCCTGATTCTTCGGGATCTTTACCAAGTCGATAAACCTCTAAACCGCGATTAATTGGTGTCCAAGTTTCCCCTTTATCCCGACTGATGAAGATATTGCCTACATAATTAGCCATGACGACAGTGGCATCCTCGGCATAATTAGGAGAAACCGCCATGGCGATAACTGTTCCCCGGGCTAAAGTTTCTATTTCCTGCCATTGTTTGCCGCTATCTGTGGTTTTAAATAAGCCATTAAATCCCCCTAAAAACATCGTATCTTGAACTATTTTTAAATCCATAAAATGGGGAACTTTATAATCATCAGCCTGTTTATCTTTGGTTAAACCCTCGCTCATTTTTGTCCAACTTTTGCCCCCATCTTGCGAAACATACATTCCCTCATACCAAGTGATGGCATAAAGGGTTGAATTTTGGGCATACTGGGGAGAAATAACGATGTCTTCGATGATTTTATCCTTAATTCCTTCGTTAACAGCTTGGAAGCTTTTACCATCATCAACGGTTTTAAAAATACCTGCTTCTTTTGTGCCGACAAAAAAGGTTTTATCCCTGTCTAAATTAGGAGAAAAAGCAATTGTATCCACTGCCCCCACATTAGCAGGTAAGGGGAGATTCTGCCAAGTTTTCCCCCCATCGGAGGAACTGTATAATTTACCCTGTTCATCCCCAAAAAAAATGCGATTAGGATTGTTGGGAGTAATAGCGAGAAAGGTTATCAGTGCCGTGGTGGGGAAAATATTTGACCAATTTTTACCACCATCTGCGGTTAAATAAACCCCTTTTTCTAATCCCACTGCTGCTGCTATATTGGGAGCGGAAGGGGCAATTTGTACAAAGTTAATAAAGTTAGTTGCTAAACCCTGATTAACTTTCTGCCAAGATTCCCCCGCATCTTCACTTTTATAAATACCATCGGATCTTGAAGCTAGATAGAGAATATTTTTATTGAGGGGAGATAGGGATAGGGAACTTAATTCCCCCGTATAATCTAAACCTTGAATTAATCTTGTCCAGTTGCTACCTCCATCCCTAGACTTATAAAAGTTATTTCGCACCAAGATATATACTGTATTATCTGTCTGGAAATCGGGAGAAACTTCCACTTGACTAATTACATCATGGGGACGATGGGCAAAAGCAGGATTACTCCAAAGACAAAAAACTGTAGCGATTATCAATAAAATGAGATTAAACTTGTGGGCGAATCTCAGCAAACTTTGGCGATTAATCATACTTAAACTGCTAATATCGAGGATAAAAATTGACCTAATCTAGCAAAGGGCGATCAAAATTTGACCAAGGGTTCTGTAAGAGTATAGACGAAAATGGCTATTATAACCATTACTAAAATCAGGCTTATTTGCTATCAGCATAGATCAGAACCAATCTCTACACTTTGATTATTGTAGAGACTCATTGCCTTTTGTAACCCTTGTTTGAGAC
Organism: Microcystis sp. LE19-10.1B; assembly: GCF_027530565.1. Lineage (NCBI taxonomy): Bacteria > Bacillati > Cyanobacteriota > Cyanophyceae > Chroococcales > Microcystaceae > Microcystis > Microcystis sp. LE19-10.1B. Next base: position 6,481 of record NZ_JAPZQM010000224.1, read on the forward strand.
CAAGTTCGATCGCTTTTCTGGACAAGTCTAACACTTTCAAGATGACTTCGTTTTCTTGGGGGGTGAATCGGCCTAAAACGTGGGAAATAGTTGCTTTTTCGCTTGATTTACCGATTCCTATGCGTAAACGAGCGAAGCTTTCCGTGCCAACGTGGGCAATCATCGATTTAATACCGTTGTGTCCGCCAGCCGATCCCGATAGACGGATTCTCAACCGGCCTAGGGGCAGATCCATATCATCGTAAATGACTAAAATCGACTCCGGCTCCAGTTTATACCAGTCCAGCACCGCTCGCACCGATTGCCCGGAGCGATTCATATAGGTTTGGGGTTTTAAAAGACGAATTTTGCCCGGGAGAGGACTGTCACCTTCGGCAATAAAACCTTGAAATCGCTTGTTTTCCTGCCAAGATAGCCCCCAATCCCGTGCTAATGAGTCCACAGCTTCAAAACCGATATTATGACGGGTGCGATCATATTTGGGTTCAGGATTACCCAAACCGATAATTAGCTGAGGAATGATTAAATTAGGGGTTTTATCGGAATTCATAGGGGAAAATCGGGTTTTTAACCATGACCCGACTCTTATTATCCCCGAATTAGCACTCCGAGCGCTGGAACAAAGTTTCTAGATAAACCTTGGCACAGCTATTTTGCTCCTCAAAATTCATCCTTTCGGAGGATTGACAATTAAGTAGAAAAAATGATATAGCCGCCGTAAACACACCATCTTGATCCCAACTGGGGTGAGTTTCTAGATATTGTTGTAGGGATTGGTGGAGGATTTCGGGGATTTCTGCCAAGATACTGACTGATGTATTCATATCGTTTACCTCTGATCGGAAGTGGGGAAATCCCTGACTGGTGCAGTGGACAGTAAGGACTATTGTGAGCCAAGTTGGGGGGAGTTGCAATATTACCAGATGTAAAGGAATGCTTCAGAAAAACTTAATATTTACGAGGGAATAAGGGTTAGAGCTAGATTTTATTTACTTAACTTAACAGTAACTCAGTATCTATCGATGGGTATTTTGACAATCAAGATTAATTTTTTCTGGAAGCAAGTGCCGATTCTATCGCTGTTGCCTGTGGAAAAGTCTGGGTAAACTGTGGAAAACTGGGGAGTGAGTGGGGAAAGACCGGGGAATGTATGGGGGAAAACATCGGGGAAAAATAAGATTTGCAAATTTTAGTCAGCAGTGATGATCAAGACTACTTAGGGTTTGCTGAATAAATCTAAAAACCTTGTTGGATAAGACTTTTGGACTTTTTTCCCCTCAAAAAGTGCCAGCCATTGCGGGGATCGGGGGAAAATTCAGGTACTTTTTCCCTGAAAATTAGGTAGTTGACCACCTGAAAATCGGTAAAACCCCACACCCCACACCCCACACCCCACACCCTGCCCCTAGGAAAAGCTTTTTCAGCAAACCCTACTTAGGCACTCTTGCCAGAGTACCTTTTCTAGCTGAATGCTGGCTGCTATGCTTTTACCACCAATACGGAACAGGTAGCTTCTGCCACCACGAGACTACTAACAGAATCTTCGATCACCCGTTGAACTCCCGTTAATCCCCGGCTGCCGATCACGATCAGATCAGCTTGATAGATATTAGCTAAACGAATAATTTCCTCCGCTGGATCACCAAAGATGACCTCGATTTCACTAGGGGTAGCAATCTGGGATTGATAGCAGCGCAATTGATCTTCAATGATCTCACGGGAGGGGTGAGGGCGATCCACTGCCGATTCATCTCCCTCCTTACTGAGAATATGGGTGAGTATAATGCAAGAATTTGCCGTTAGAGAAAGGGAATTCAAAGCATGGAGGACTCGATGGGATGATTCCCCACAATCCAAGGCAACAACGATATTTTTAAACATTTTGACTAAATCCTACCGCTAAATAAATTTCCAATTAAGATTCCAAGGCAAAAAATCTATAGATAATTTTATAGGTTATTGCGATCGGTTAGGATTTCATAACCTGTGGCGGTTACTAGGACAGTATGCTCAAATTGAGCGGAGAGAGCATTATCCATCGTCACCACCGTCCAACGATCGCGTAAAGTTCTGGTATGTTTAGATCCCCCATTGACAATTGGTTCAATTGCCAGAGTCATCCCGGCGCGGAGTTTGACATTGGGTAACTCATTAGTGCGAAAATTAAATACCGAGGGTTCTTCGTGGAGATTTCTGCCGACTCCATGGCCGGTAAAATCTTCTACCACCTGGAAACCGTTAGCTTGAACGTGATCTTCGATCGCTCCCGCAATATCGAGCAGATAATTGCCCGCTTTTACCTGATTTATGCCTTTATATAAAGCTTCTTCCGCCACGCGGATTAATTTTTCGGTTTTTGGAGAGACGGAACCGATAGCGATCGTGATACAGGAATCCCCATGATAACCTTGGTAGTAGGCCCCCGTATCTACCTTTAACACAGAACCAGCTTTGAGGCGTTTTTTCGGGCTAGGGATACCGTGAACGACTTCGTTATCGACGGAGGCACAAATCGAGGCAGGAAAGCCATAATAACCTTTAAAACTGGGAGTAGCACCCATTTCGCGAATACGTTTTTCCGCATAGACATCCAGAGCCGCCGTCGTCATCCCGGGTTGAGCGATCTCGGCGATTTCCTTGAGGACTGTAGCGGCAATTTTACCCGCTTGTCGCATAATAACGATTTCTGCGGCGGATTTAGTTTCGATTCCCCGGCGGCTTTTCTGTACTCGCGGTGAACCTACTTGCTCTGGAGTTTTAGTTTCGGGAAAAAGCAGCTTGGTTAGGATGTTCATGGACAGTTGGCTGTCGAGTCTTTAACTTAACTTAGCATTTTCCCGGCGATCGATGACTGCTCTGGAGAAATCAAAAATCTTCCCTTAGGTGAGGAGACAGGAGACTCCGAGACAGGAGATGGGGAGATAGGGAGATAGGGAGATAGGGAGATAGGAGAAGGGAGTGGGGAGATGAGGATAAAAAAGACAAGAGACAACTATACTAGCCATAAAACCGAAAATTATCGCAAATTTATCTGACTTTTAAGATATTTTGAGCCGATAGCACATCGAGAACTTACTTTTGCAGGAGAGCTAAGGGACATTTAGAAAAGCTATAGTAGGGAAAAGGCTATTTTTCTGGCGAGGTGACAATTTATGGCAGTCAAAAAAGAGTTTTCCAGTTTTCAGGAACTGTTGCAAACCACTAATCTTCCCGTGTTAGTGGATTTCTATGCCACTTGGTGCGGTCCTTGTCAAATGATGGCTCCGATTCTAGAACAAACGGGAATGTATTTCAAAAATCGCCTACAAATTGTCAAAATTGATACAGACAAATATCCCAATTTAGCCAGTAAGTACGGTATTCAAGCTTTACCCACTTTAGTAGTCTTTAAAAATGGTCAACCGATCGATCGAATCGAGGGAGTGATGCAGGTTAACCAACTGGTTCAACATTTACAAACTCTGTTGTAAGATAATTTTGAACCAGAACTAGGAGTTAGTGTCATGGCAAAGGCGATTTGGAATGGTGCAGTGGTAGCGGAAAGCGATAACTGCGAAATTGTCGAGGGAAACTACTATTTTCCCCCCGATACCATCAAAGCTGAATATTTTCAACCCAGTAACACCCATACCATTTGTTCTTGGAAAGGAGAGGCTAGTTATTATACTCTCAGGGTAGATGGACAGGACAATAAAGATGCCGCTTGGTATTATCCCGATCCTAAACCAAAAGCCCAAAATATTAAAGGATATATCGCTTTTTGGCGAGGTGTGAAGGTTGAGAAATGATCGCCATCTACCCCGGCAGCTTCGATCCAGTTACACTCGGTCATTTAGATATTATCGAACGCAGTGTGCCACTATTCGAGCGAGTAATCGTGGCAGTTCTCTGCAATCCCCATAAAAACCCCCTGTTTACGGTCGAAAAACGCATAGAACAGATCAGTTACTGTACAAAACACCTGAAAAACGTTGAGATAGACAGTTTTTCAGGATTGACGGTTGAATATGCCAGATTAAAAGGTGCTAAGGTGCTGTTGCGGGGGTTGCGGGTTCTCTCAGACTTTGAAAAAGAACTGCAAATGGCACACACCAATAAAACTCTCTGGGAAGGAATCGAAACGGTTTTTTTAGCCACCACTAAAGAATATAGTTTTTTAAGCAGTAGCGTGGTTAAAGAAATCGCTCAATTCGGTGGCTCTGTCACCCATCTAGTCCCAGAAAACGTTTCTAGGGATATTTACTCATACTATAGCTAACATACTAAAATACAGTAATGAGGACGATCTGAACCTATGGCGCGCCGAGAACCTAATGATCCCAGAAAAGCAGTACCTAACACTTCTAATAGTGGGGTTCCCAGTCCACCCGTCGATTTCGATATCTATCAGGATCTGGCGCGTCTGCAAGAGATGATTTTTGATAGTTTCCATATCCCCCTCACCCGTTGGACAATCATCGATGAGGGACAGATATCCGAACAGATCGATCTCATCTATGAAACCGTGCCACCAGCAGTACAGAAAGCTTTGGCAATTTTGCAGGAAGAACAGGAAATTATCACTAAAGCGGAGGAATACGCTCAACAAGTCCTTCGTTCCGCTCAACAAAGAGCCGCCCAAATTCTCGATGAGTCCGGTATTATTCAACAAGCAGAACGGCAAGCGGCCCAAATTCGTCAACGGGTTCAGCAGGAATGCGAATCCTTGCAACAACAAACCCTCGATGAAATCGAACAGATGCGTCACAGCACCTTGCAGGAAGTGCAACAGTTACGACAAAAAACCCAAGCTGAATGTCATGAAATTCAAAAAGGCGCTGACGACTATGCCGAAGCGGTTTTAGAACATCTCGATCGAGAATTAGGGGAAATGTTACAAGTTATTCGCAACGGTCGTCAACAGGTAAGATCGAAACCAACATCTTCAAAAAATCTACCCGGAGAACGTCCTTAATCAGTTATCAGTTATCAGTTATCAGTTATCAGATGTAAGTTTTAAGGGCTCTTCGGGACTTGGTATGGTTCGATATGGGGGCATAAATCGACTAAATCCTTATCTGGCAAGAGATTTAATTGATTAGTTCGCTCTAGATCGCAAACAATTGACAAAAATCGCGGTAATGTCTGTCTCTATAAGGGT
>NZ_JAPZQM010000334.1:0-20016 GCF_027530565.1 Microcystis sp. LE19-10.1B
CTCTTGGAGGGAGTCTGGCAAAAGTCTTACAGTCTCTAAACTCTAGCTCTCTTATGGGGTAAGCCTTCAAGCTATCGCTAACTAACAGAAACCCGAAATTTGAGTTTTTATTAGAAAAAAAGTTAGCGATCACTTGTCAACCAAGAGTTTCAGAATCTGGATTCGGTCAGGGATTTCCGAAAGTCCCAGAAGAGCGATAAATTCATGACTCTTCTAGGTTCTGTGTGATAAGTTTAACTTACATAGGATCGATCAATCTTTGTGTCCTTTGTGTCTTTGTGGTTCGTTCCACCCCCTCGCTAGAAGGAATGTATCTTAGAATACATTTTACCCACCAAATCCAAGAGAGCCTCTACAGAACAACCAACATCGGGTAATGCCGAAAAATCTTGATTAACTAACTAATGTTTTCACTATGTTTAATCGCTTAGTATCTTTTAAATCCCTAGAAGGCCATGAAGGTGAGGTTAAATGTCTAACTTTTTCCCAAGATGGTAAATTTTTGGCTAGTGCTGGAGATGATGGTAATATTCTAATCTGGGAATGGAGAAAAAATCAGAAGTTTTCTTTAACTAAAAAAATTGATCAAGTTTTTGAAGATGATATCAATAAAATGTTTGGAGATCTAGAGGAGGGGATTGGCAATATATTTGGAAATAAGGGTGGAATCGCTATACCTAAAATTAATGATATATTCTCAAAACCTCCTCAAGTAAAGGTTTCGGAGATTGATGATATATTTTCAAGACATAGACATAAAAGAATCAATTCTGTTGCTTTTAGTCCCTGTCAAGGATATTTGGTTAGTGGAGGAGATGATCAAACCCTAAGAATTTGGTCACTGGAAACTAAAGAATTAATCTCTACCTTAACGGGACACCAAGATAAAGTTACAGCAGTAGCTGTTCATCCCGATGGGGAAATTATTGCTAGTGGTAGTGAAGATAAAACCGTGAAAATATGGTCAGTAAAAACTGGAGAAACTCGGTTCACATTACAAGGTCATAGCGATAAAGTCCTAACAGTTAAATTTAGTCAAAATGGTCAACTTTTAGCCAGTGGTGGCGGCGAAAATGACAAAACGGTAATTATTTGGAATCTGGCAGAAAAGAGCAGTATTACCTTAAAAGGTCATTCCGATTGGTTTGGAGGTATTTTATCGGTAGATTTCGGCAGTAATAACAAATTTTTAGCCAGTGGCAGCAAAGACAAAACTATTAAAATCTGGGATATTAAAAGAGGGACAGAGGTAAAAACTCTCAGCGAACATAGTGATCATATCAATTCAGTTAGTGTTAGTCCTAATAATCAACTATTAGCCAGTGGTAGTGATGATAAAAGCTTAAAATTATGGGATTTAAAAGCAGGAAAAGCCATTATTTCTATTCCCCATCCCCAGAAAATCTATTCGGTTTGTTTTAGTCCCGATGGTAATTATATCGCCACGGCCTGCCAAGACAAAATCGTTAGAGTTTATGGCACTTCCGAACTACAATCTTTAGCAAGTTGAGCAATCTTTGAGCGCACCAGATGCTTATCGGTGTCTAATTAGGGTTTGCTGAATAAATCGAAAAACCTTGTTGGATAAGGCTTTTAGACTTTTTTGACCTCAAAAAGTGCCGAACTTTGGAGTGATTGGGGGGAAAATTCCTGGACTTTTTTCCTGAAAATTAGGTAATTGACCACCTGAAAATGAGTAAAACCCCACACCCCACACCCCACACCCCACACCCTGCCACCGGGAAAAACTTTTTCAGCAGACCCTACTTAATTAAGCAGTTACTACTTGGGAAGCTAACCGTTTAAAGGTCAATCTTTCATCGGCCACATCGACAAAAATCGTGTCTCCCCCTTTGAATTCGCCGCGCAGAATTGCCTTAGCGATCGGAGTTTCCACATATCTTTGTACTGCCCGTTTTAAGGGTCGCGCACCGTACACTGGATCGTGACCAATTTCTGCCAGATAATCGAGGGCAATATCGGCAAGTTTCAGGGCTAATTTTTGTTCCATCAAGCGATCGCTAAGATTGGCTACCTGTAGTTTGACAATCGATCGCAGTTGCGCTTTTTGTAAACTATGGAAAATGATCGTTTCATCGATACGATTGAGGAATTCGGGACGGAAACTATTCCGCATTGCTTCCATCACCCGCGCCTGCATTTCCTCGTAACGAGACTCATCACCAGCCACGTCTAAAATGTATTGAGAACCGATATTACTGGTCATAATAATGATGGTATTTTTGAAATCAACCAGATGACCTTGAGAGTCGGTTAAGCGCCCATCGTCAAGGATTTGTAACATAACGTTAAAAACGTCGGGATGGGCTTTTTCAATCTCATCAAAGAGGATGACAGAGTAGGGACGACGCCGGATTGCCTCGGTTAATTGTCCTCCTTCATCGTAGCCGACGTATCCCGGAGGCGCACCCATGAGACGGGAAACGCTGTGTTTTTCCATGTATTCCGACATATCGATGCGAACTAGAGCCTCTTCCGTGTCAAAGAGATTGCGCGCTAAAGCTTTCGCCAATTCTGTCTTACCAACACCCGTCGGACCGAGGAAAATAAAGCTGGCCGTGGGACGGTTGGGATCCGATAAACCGGCGCGGGAACGTTGAATCGCTTCGGCCACGGCTGTGACCGCTTCCTCTTGACCGATGACACTTTCGTGTAATTCGTCTTCCAGATTGAGGAGTTTTTCTTTTTCCGATTCGATTAATTTATTGAGAGGAATTCCCGTCCATTTCGAGATAATTTCGGCGATATCCGATTCGAGAACTTCTTCCCTTAATAAACTTTTACCGGTGGTTTGTTTGTCGGCCAATTGGGTTTCTAGGGCGGACATTTGCCGCTGCAGATCAGTTAATTTTCCGAACTTTAATTCGGCGGCGCGATTATAATCATAATCTCGTTCGGCCTGTTGAATTTCTAGATTAACTTGTTCGATCGCTTCTTTAACCCCACGAACTTTATCGATAATCTCTTTTTCCCCTTGCCATTGGGCATTTAATCCCGATTGTTCTTCCTTGAGGTTAGCCAGTTCTTTTTCTAACTTTTCTAACCGTTCTCGCGAAGCTGGATCGTATTCCCGTTGTAGGGAAAGTTTTTCCATTTCTAACTGGAGAATTTTGCGATCAATTTCATCGAGTTCTTCCGGTTTAGAGGTGATTTCCATCTTCAATTTGGCCGCCGCTTCATCAACTAAATCAATGGCCTTATCGGGCAAAAAGCGATCGCTAATATAACGATTAGAAAGCAGTGCCGCCGCTACTAAAGCATTATCGGCAATTTTTACCCCATGATGCACCTCATAACGTTCTTTAAGACCGCGAAGAATTGAAATAGTATCGACCACATTTGGTTCATCTACTAAAACCTCTTGGAAGCGTCTTTCTAACGCCGCATCTTTTTCGATATATTTGCGGTATTCATCGAGGGTAGTGGCCCCGATACAACGCAATTCACCCCGGGCTAACATTGGTTTTAATAAATTGCCCGCATCCATTGCCCCTTGAGTGGCTCCCGCACCGACAACGGTGTGAATTTCGTCAATAAACATGATGATATTGCCTTGGGAATCGGTGACTTCCTTGAGGACAGCTTTTAATCTTTCCTCAAATTCTCCGCGATATTTTGCTCCCGCAATTAAGCCACCTAAATCGAGAGAAATGAGAGTCCGATCTAACAGAGATTCTGGCACATCGCGGTTAATAATCCGCTGGGCTAATCCTTCGACAATGGCTGTTTTTCCTACTCCCGGTTCCCCGATTAAAACTGGGTTATTTTTAGTCCGACGCGAGAGGATCTGAATGGTGCGACGGATTTCGTCATCCCGTCCAATTACGGGGTCTAATTTACCTTCCCGTGCCAATTGGGTGAGATCCCGTCCGTATTTTTCTAGGGCCTCGTATTTGCCTTCTGGATTCTGATCGGTCACTTTTTGACTACCTCTGACTTGTTGAATAATTTCTTTGAGTTTGTTTTCCGTAAGTCCGAATTCTTGAAAAATATTTTTACCGAAGCGATCATCTTTAGCGTAACCTAAAATTAAATGCTCGATCGAGATAAAGTCATCTCCAAATTCTCGACGATAATTTTCCGCTCGATCGAGTAAACTATCTAAACTACGACCTAAATAAATCGAGTCGCCGGGGTTAGAGATTTTCGGTTGACGACGGATAAAGTCATCGGTGCGATCCCGCAAACGGGCTAGACTAATATTAGCTTTACTAAAGACACTGCCCGCTAATCCCTCCTGTTCAAGAAGGGCTTTCATTAGATGTTCGCTTTCGATTTGTTGCTGGCTGTTCTGTTTGGCAATGTCCGGCGTTTTGACGATTGCCTCCCAAGCTTTTTCCGTAAATTGTTGTGGATTGGTTGGCTGCATTTTCTATAAGAGATTACTTTTATACCCTTGAGACTATTCTAGATTGACCGGTTTGTTGGCTTCTAGGGGCTTACCGTACCTAGTTCAGGGGGATTTCCCCTCAATGGTGCGATTTAAGCCGCTAAAGTTTATAAGCTGTCAGGGATTTAAACTGCGTCTTGGAAATTTTAGTACAAATGCTCGGATTCTCAACCAAGCTAAAATCTTAAGTAGCTGGTTATAATTAAATTAAAAATGAATTTTAGGTTCGATCCCCCCTGCCCCCCTTGATAAGGGGGGTGCTGATAGGCGGGGGGATCCCCCCTGCCCCCCTTGATAAGGGGGGTGTCTAATAATTTTTAACACCTACCTACTTAATTATTAAAGATGTTCACTGATAACTGATTACTGATAACTGATAACTGATTAATTCCCCCCTAAAATACTATCTAAGCGATTAAAGATTTAACTTTACTGATGATACCAACTGGGTCAATACCTTGGTGGGGGAACTGTTCCCATAAACCGCCACAACCTTCGTGGTGAGTACCGATATAGGCGTATTTAGGAGTTAAACCGCGTTCGAGTAACCAAGAACCATAACGGCTACCTAAACCCGTGCGACGGTTAAATGCTTCTACCACTAAAACAAAGGGAGAACTACCAACTTTAGCGATAATTTCTTCATCCACCCCATTGAGAGTCGGTTTATTAATTAAACCCACGTCGATCCCTTCTTGTTTTAAGCGTTCCACTGCATCTAAAGCGCGGTATAAACCATCGCCAAAGCTGATGATATAACCGGCAGTGCCTTCCCGAATTACTTCATCTTTTCCGGGGACAAAGGTGTAACCATCGCCAAAGAAATTATGGCCGTTAGTATCAAGAATATTGGGAGTTTTAGAACGAGTCGAGAAGATAAAACGTAAACCGGGTTGATGGAAAGTTGCCTCGACACAAGCGGTCATTTGTGCCGCATCGGCCGGGAAATAAAGACGGGTTTCGTAACCGTCATCCAGTCCATTATCGGCAAAGAAATTATTCAAACCAAAGTGACAGGTATTATCCGCCATATCATCGATACCGGAATGGGAAAAATGACATAAAAGATTAGAATAATTCAAGCGGGCCATGGTGATTTCAGAAATACACATTTCTAGAAAAGCGGCAAAGGTGGCGAAAATTCCCTGTTTACCTTTTTCCATCCCAAAACCAGCAGCCGCCGAAAGATTGCCCCGTTCCATAATACCGGAAGGAATAAACACTTCGGGATGTTTATCGTGGATAATTTTCAGACCGCAGGAACCCTCTAAATCGCTATCTACTACTAATACCTTAGCCTTGCGTTCTTCCTCGCTCATTTTGCCTAAAAGACTGACTACTGCTTCGCCGAAAACGTTGCGGTTAGAACCCCATTTATCCCCAGAACCGAGGAATTTATAGTCATTAGAAGGCTTCTTAATACTGTTGAGATATTCCACGGCGGCACTGTGTCCTTTTGCCTCTAAATATTTCAAAGCCAAGGGGACAGAAATCACATCATGACCGTGGTTAGAACCTTCTAAACCTTCAATTCCAGGACACATGGGACGTTTATTAATAATCGCAATCGGGCCAGGAGTATTAATTGCTTCACATATATTGCGATACAAACTATCGATATCTTCCCCATCTCCCACTAACACTTTTAGTCCATGGCCGGTGAGAGTTTTAGCCACATCATAACCGGGTAAATATTTGGAAGGATTACCGGCAATCGTCACATCATTATCATCAATAATTAGCTTAACATTGATGTGTTGAGCTACGGCTAAACGGGCAGCTTCTGCGTCATTGCCTTCCTGTTGAGAACCATCGGAACCTAAACAAAAAACGGTTTTTCCGGGGTTAGCTAAAGCGACACCGTTAACGTAGGGCCACATATGTCCTAAACGGCCAGAACTAAATTTGACGCCTGGGGTTAATCCTAATTCCGGGTGTCCGGGGAGTTTAGAATTGGCCTCGCGGTAGTGCATTAATTGTTCTGCAGGTAAAGAACCTTCTAACGCAGACATGAGATATTGAGTACCGACGCGGTGTCCCGCTTCATCGAAGAAGATTGGTACAAATTGACTAGGTTGACTGCGGAAAAGAGCATCGAGAATCACCACTTCCGGGACGGTATCGTAGGGGCCGCCGGTGTGACCACCCACACCCCGGGCCGCACCCGTGGCAGTAAAAAAGATGATAGCATCGCGACAAAGTTGGATATTGGCTTTTAGGGCGCTTCTTTGGTCGTCGGTGAGGGTGGGGTTACTGGGGTCGAGACTGATGGGTTTATAGGCGCTCAAATCGATGGGAAAGGTTGTCATCGTAGATTTTCCTTAATGTAGAGAAATAACTATAGTCAGGGAAATCATAGCCTAGAATGTCACCCGATCGATTGATTGAATAATTTCTTATCATTGATGTAGTCCCTAATACAAAAGTTTTACCCCTGCTGGGATAGCGTCCACGGTGCGGGACGGGGGAAATCTTAAAAAAGATACGGGAAAAAAAGCTGTTCTTGAGGGCAATGGTCCAGAATGGCAGCTAAGACCAAGTAAAAAGGATAACCTTTGACTGTATAGCGTTTCTCACAGGGATGAAGTATGACCTGATTCTCGGTTGATATTACTGCAACCTCTAGCCCAAAAATCAGCGCATAATTAGCAAAAACTAGATTTTTTAAGGTAAAAACTATGTGTTTAGGCATACCGGGACAAATTACGGCAATTATTGATGAAAACCATCATCTCGCTCTCGTCGATGTGGGGGGTGTAAAAAGAGAAGTAAATATTACTTGTATTGTTGATGAAGACCATCCTGCTAATACTTGTGTAGGGGATTGGGTATTAGTTCATGTGGGTTTTGCCATGAATCGAATCGATGAAGATGAGGCGCAAGAAACCTTAAATTTATTAACACAATTAGCAGAATTAGAGGCAGAATTTAATCATAATTAATGTTCTTAAAGTAGTCACCCATAAATTAATGCTGTTGTCTATCTCTAAGAAATGTAAATTACGGCAATTATTACTGACTACCGACAGCTAAAAATGATAATTAAAGGATATAAACTATGAAATACGTTGATGAATTTCGTGATCCAGTTAAAGCGGCAGGATTAATTCAACAAATTGAACAATTATCGATAAGAATCTCTGAAAAGCGGGAAAAAGTTACTAAAATTATGGAGGTTTGTGGAGGTCATACCCACTCAATTTTTAGATACGGTATCGAGGCAATACTTCCGGAAACTATCGAATTAATTCATGGTCCTGGATGTCCCGTTTGTGTGATGCCGCGAGGTCGTTTAGATGATGCCATTTTTCTCGCACAACAACCGAACGTAATTCTGACAACTTTTGGCGATACTATGCGTGTCCCCGGTTCCCATTTGAGTCTGCTGCAAGCACGAGCAAAAGGTGATGATATTCGCATGGTTTATTCTCCTCGCGATGCCTTAAAAATTGCCAGAGAAAATCTCGATAAAGAAGTAATATTTTTAGCATTAGGGTTTGAAACAACCGTTCCTAGTACCGCTTTAACTGTTTTAGAAGCGCAAAGAGATGGTGTCACTAATTTTAGTTTATTTTCTAATCATGTGGTGATTATTCCCGCTCTGAAAGCCTTGTTAGATAACCCAGATTTACAGTTAGACGGTTTTGTTGGTCCCGGTCATGTTAGCATGGTAATTGGCACAGAACCCTATCAAGTTATTGCCCAAGAATATCATAAACCTGTGGTAGTTTCTGGGTTTGAACCCTTGGATATTCTCCAATCAATTTGGATGGTATTAAAACAATTAGATGAGCAGAGATGTGAGATCGAAAATCAGTACGATCGAGTGGTACAAAATCAAGGAAATAGAGTCGCTTTATCGGCAATCAAGCAAGTTTTTGAACTGCGAGATCAGTTTGAATGGCGAGGTTTAGGAGAAATTGCTCAAGGAGGGTTAAAACTGCGAGATGAGTACAGTAATTTTGATGCGGAGAAAAAATTTACCCTACCCAATCAGCGTGTTAAAGATCACAAAGCTTGTCAGTGTGGCGAAATTCTTAAAGGTGTTTTAAAACCCTGGGAATGTAAAGTATTTGGTACTGCTTGTACTCCCGAACATCCCATCGGTACTTGTATGGTTTCTAGTGAAGGTGCTTGTGCCGCTTATTATAAGTATGGTAGAAATTAGTAAATTTTTTTACTGATTAAGGTTCCTTTCCGGTGAGGAAACGCTAGAATTATCACCAGAAGAAATTAACAATCTCTCGGTGATAAAAAAGATGAAGATCAAAAATAATCTGGGTTTATTTGGCTTAACTACCTCTGTGCTGCTAATTATCGCTTCGGAAATCGTTCTTGCTTCCCAAGAACAAACCCTAGAACTGCAACCAAGTCAACCCCCCAGCGCCGATTTTTTCAAACCCGTCACCAATCTAATTAAAGATTTAAACCATCAGGGAGTAACTATCACCGATCCCAATGATCCCATGGCGGTGCGCTACCGAGTCAATTCCCCCTGTCCTGGTTGTTCGGTTTATCTAGGCACGGGAGTTGCCAATCCTCGCACCCAGACTAATAATAATGGCATGGGAATCAATTTTGGTCTTGGTTTCACCATGCCTTTTTCACCCTAAATACCGATGACATATTTACGCCATTCGTGATTGTGATTCCCCCTGGTGTGCTTTAATAGCTCAAAGTGGAGACTGCTGTAGGGACGACGAGGTTGGGCGTGCAGGGACATATTGGCCTCTTTTGGTGTACGATTGCCCTTATGCACATTACAACGCACACAAGCCGCCACTAAATTTTCCCAGGTATCACCCCCCCCGCGAGAACGGGGAATCACATGATCGATGGTTAATTGTTCACCTCGGTAGAGACAGTATTGACAGGTGTGATGATCTCGTTCGAGAATATTACGACGGGTTAAAGGAATTTCCTTGTAGGGAACACGGACGTATTGCCTAAGACGGATAACAGAAGGCAAGGGTAAGTCACGACAAACCACTTTTCCGTTATGTTCTAGGGATTCAGCTTTTCCTTTCAACAATAAAACGATCGCGCGCCGCCAACTGGTAATATTTAGCGGTTCGTAGGAGGCATTCAACACGAGAACCTTGCTCATAGGTGTCTGGAGATCGCTTGAATTTACCCCGAATGGTAACACAGATAACTGGGATTGGAACCTATTACACTAAATCCGTTGAGTATAGATCTGGTAGGGTGCGTGTTTGCGGCGATAATTTCTGATGAAAAACTAAAATTAATAATCCGCGCCCCACGCACCAACCTTATCATCAAATTGGTGCGTTACGCTTTGGCTAATCCACCCTACTGGACTGTTTCAGCTAATTTGGTGTATTAGAAAAATGCTATAAATTCTATAATCTAAGACTTTAAGCCGAAATCTATTGCCCTATTTTAGCTGAAACAGTCCACTACGATTGATGTTTTTGTTTGAGCGCGATCGTTTATAATCAAAATATCATTATTTTGGAGTCAAAGAAAAATGCGTAAACAGACCATTCAATATACATCTTCTTTAGATGCTTTGATTGCCGTTGCCAAGCGGCTTAGCGTCTATGAAAACCAACATAAAATGGATTCCGAAGATTTTTATAACGAATACAATCAGGGAATATTGTCAGATGATATAGCGGTTCTCGCATCTGTGCGGCACACTTAAACCTTTGCTGATTAAGCTGTTCAGGATCGGGAATGTACCTCTTGTGAATCAGAAACACTATATAATCTTTATAGAATGGGCAAACGATTATCGTCATTACCTTGCTTTGCGTCAAGAATTAGAACAAATATTAAATCATGCTGCTTAAACTTTTATCTGATTACCTCAATCAAGTGCGATCGCCGATCTGGTAGGGTGCGTTCCCTGAAACCTTTGCGACTGCGACATGATTTGATATTCGGGAACGCACCACCCTTAAGGTTATGGTTTCGGTTGGTTACGGTGTTGGGGGTTTGGGAAGGAGAATTTAGATTAAAATAGATAACAGATAATTAGCAAAGTCTGCTCATAATGCCGAATATTATCTGGTCGGATTACTTACAATATCGAGCCAAACTGAGAGGATTTGAACTTGCCAAAATAGAAGAGATTCTCAAATACTCTGGAGAAAGGTACTACGATACTGAAACGGGTCGTCTTATTGCCGTAGGCAAGCATGATAATAGTTTAGTAATTATTCCTTATGAATACGATGATAATTTTATAACTCCTGTCACCATTCATGGGACAACACGCCAACAAATTCGATTTCGCCTAACAACTGGGAGATATACTATCCATGAGCAAACCTAAAATGAGATACTTTGAACAAGAAGACATTCTTCATTTAACTATTTCTGATGAACCAGAAGCTAACAGTGTAGAAATTAATCCAAATATTACGGCTGAACTTAATGATTTAGGAGAATTAATTGGCCTAGAGATTACTAATGCTAGTTCTTTTATCCGAGATTCAATTTTAGAGTCAACCCAAGGAAAAATATTAAATTTGTCCCCCCAATGACTTATTGAGTGCGATGCCGAAGGCACTGCCTAGCAGTACGCCGATCTTGTAGGGTGTGTTAGACGGCGATAATTTCTGATAAAAAACTCAAATTAACAATCCGCACCCCACGCACTAACTTTATTATTAAATTGGTGCGTTACGCTATCGAAAAGCTCACTCTACGAGTTAGTGCGCTCGCCTGTGGCTGGGGTTGAGGGTTGAATAGAGCAAATTATAAATAAAGCAAAATCGATGAGAACCATTCCCTTAACTTTAGAACAGCTTATTTAAGCAGTACAACAATTGTCGCCTGAAGAACGAATTGCGATCGCCTGATCGGGTAGAGAACAGGGACGTATTGCCTAAGACGGATAACAGAAGGTAGGGGTAAGTCACGACTCCCTGATCACTAATTTTTGATAAGCTAAGAGACAGTAATTATAATTTCGTCGTCAATCCTATGATTTTGCCAGGTAGTACCGTTCGAGTCACCAATCCCGATGATACCTACTATAAATTTGAAGGTTTAGCCCAGCGTTTAAGCGATGGGAAAGTGGCCGTTCTTTTTGAGGGGGGCAACTGGGATAAGTTAGTTACCTTTAATCTCTCGGAATTAGAAGAAGTAATTATTGCCCCGGCTAAAGGCAAAAAATAACCATGCGTCCACCCTTACCGCAATTGGCCACGGATAACCGCCATCCCGATCATATCGCCGAAGTTATCGAGACGACGACGACCGAGTTTTTAGCGCAATGTTTGGAACCAGAGGAGTTAAACTTTCCTTTTATGCCCGCTTTTGGTAGTTGGGTAAAAGCCTACGATGAAGAAACGGGTAATAAGATTTTTGGGATTGTCACCTTTGCCACCACTGCACCCATCGATTCGGTACATCGCGCTAGAGCTTTGGGGTTATCTTTGGCTGAATTGCGGGAACAACAGCCGCAGATTTTCGCTATGTTAAAAACGGAATTTCGGGCAACTATTGTCGGTTTTGAAACCCTGCCTGGACAATTTAATGGCAATGGTGCCGGGCGAGGTTATATCTATCAATATATTCCTCCCCGGCCTCCACAAATTCATCAGGCAGTTTATCAATGTGAGTCGTTAGAAGTGGTTTATTTTAGTGAACAATTAGACTTTTTACGAATTTTATTACAGGTCAAGAATACTCCCGTGGAAGCTTTGGCAGCTGCTTCTATCCGTCAGATGTACCAATTGCGTCAAGCCGATCGACAATGGTTAGTGAATGTGGGCAGACAGTTAAGTGTTTTACTTAAGGATGATTATGATCGCTTGCGTTATATTCTCAGTCAAATTCATATTAGTCCTTAGATGATGGCGTTGTCAGATCAGAAGAGGAAAGATGCAATGCTCCGGTGCTGATTCGGAGCATCTTTCCATTTGACAAAGCCGATTGTAGGGCTAATTCATGAATTAGCCCTACGCCGATTGTAGGGCTAATTCCACTGCTAAATCGAGCGACTCTTGTTCCCCACTTAAGCCCAACTATCGGCACTATTCGTTCATTAAACACTAATTGTCAAGATGCCATGTAATCTTTCCTATCAAAGTAATTTCAGTTCCGGTGCTGATTCGGAGCATCTTTCAATTTGACAACGCCAGGTTTTTAGATTCATTCAGCCCGCCCTATCTAGGGATTGCCACCACCCACAGCGATGCCAGTACCATAAATCTGAGCATTTGTCAAGTTAATTCTCTCCATCGATGCACCTGTCACATCGGCATCATAAATCACGGCACTGGTGAAATTGACTCCATCGAGATCAGCTTGATTGAAACTGGCATTAGTCAGAAAAGCTGCGGTCAAATTTGCGCCTTCTAGGTTAGCATCCGTCAAATCCGCGCCCTCTAAGTTAGCTTCCTCTAGATTAGCTCCTTGTAAATTCGCTTTTCTCAAATCTGCGCCGATTAGATGCGCCCCCCTTAAATCTGCACCGCGGAGATCACAGCCTGGACATTCCCGCGTATTCAATAATTGTTGTACCTGTTGAGGATTTTCCGCACCGACGGGGTTAATCAGCAGTAAGGAGGCTAGGGAACCTAGGGTAATCATTAAAGTCCTTTTCATCGTTTTAGCCTCCTCTTTCGTTTTCCTCTCTACTTTTAGGATAGGAAAAAAGCTGCTAACCAACTTCCCCCGATCGGGCTAATTCTCCTGTTATCTCACTTTTACTTGCTTTTGCTAGTCGATCTCTCCTTTCATGACTGTTGCGATCGCTGCTCGGGCATTTTCCTTAAATTCCTTCACATCAACCCGACTTAATAACCAAACTGCTAGGATCATTCCCAATGCTTGCACGAGGAAAACGAAGCCATAGGCTAAAACCGGACTAGAAAAGACAACTTTACCGATATTTAAAATCGTACCCCCTAAAACCGTGGCCAATCCCCGTGCGATCGCTTGGGATAATCCCCAAGCGCCGATAAAAGTTCCTGCGGTTTCGGCGGCGGTTAAATCTAACATTAAACTGGTAGCTCCGGCGGTAATCATTCCCGAAGCTAAACCGAAAAAGAGCAAGCTTGATTTTAATAAACTTTGGTTAGCAGAAAAGCCGGCAAAAATCAAGAGAATAAAACAAATTGTTGCAAAAATACAGCCATATTTAGTGGTTTTTTGTTTACCGATGCGGGGAATGAGCATAAATCCCGTGGCAGCAATACCAAAAAGGGTTCCGGTTCCCCAAAAAGCGTTCAATTGGGTCGTTTGGGCGATACACATCCCAAAAACCTCGCCGCCAAAGGGTTCCATAATTGCATCCTGCATAAATAAACTCAAAGTCATCATCAGCAGAAAGGTGAAAAATAAACCGGTTTGCCGACTAGCGGTGAGAACTTGTAGGGCATCTTTAAAGGTAATTTGATCCTCTCTTTGCACAAGAGTGGACCGGCTACTAAAACGAGAATATTTTTTTTCTACGCCAAAAGTCGCTAAAATACAGAGAACGAAAACGATAGCGGGCATAATCGCGAACACGGGGTTAATACTCGCCTGTAGCTGCGGAATATTGGCTATAGGGGCTGATTGAGTCGGATCATAGGTCAAAATATTTGTACCGCAGATATTGGGAGTATCCAGCAAACGAGAACTAACGATCGCCCCGACGACGATTCCCACCATCAGCATTGACCAAACTATAGCAACTAATTGCGATCGATTATCTTCATCGGACACATCCACCAAGAGGGCAGCAAAAGGGGTAGAACTGGCGCTTAAAGCGAGTCCGTAGAGGGCGAAAATTAAGGCCAAGAGGGCAATCCAGGCGTAGGAAATGGTATTCCATCCCGAAGTTTGAATACTAAGTCCCAATTGCCAGACTACCTGCAAAGCAACAAAAGCTAAAGCGGTAAAAACTGCCGCTCCAATCCAGACATAACCGCTGCGATGATGACCAAAAATAGTTTTACCGTCGGATCTTTGCCCAAACCAGATGCGTGCTGGACTAACAAACTGGTGCATAGCGATCGCAGCTGCGGCAAGAAAGGGTAAAACTTTTAACTCATCGATCATAATCCGATTGAGAACCCCCAAAGTCAGCAGGGACATAATACCTAGTCCCATCTGAAAGAGTCCTAAGCGAAACATGGTGAAAAGTCCCAGTTTTGGCAGGGGTTTTGGGGATGAGTGAGTAGAATTGGAGATATCGCTGGTAGCCATGGTTAAATCAATACAAAAAAAGCCAGTATTTAAAAATTTAACGCAGGACGAGCAGACATCTTCTGGGGATTTAAGTTTCTGTGTCCAATAACCAAGTGGTCAGATCTGTCAAGCTGGTAAAATCGAGCAGCGCTTCTCCTAAAGTTTCTAATTGTTCTAGGGATAGTTCTTGGATTTGTTGGCTTAAAGTTGAGGATATTTCACCTAAACGACGGTTAAGTAGTTGTAGAATCAAAGAAACCGCTTCTGATTGTCTTCCTTTTTCTTGGATGTCCTGATCAATGACTGATTCGCCCATAATTTCTTCTCTTAATAAGCTTCTGATGATTTCCTTACTTAATACTAACCCCGCCAGAATTGCTGTAGCGGCGGCTAAATTGCTTTTTTCAGTTCTACCCTTGATATTAAGTAGGTGGGTGGAATTAAATATAAGATGAACGTAGGTTGGGTTGAAGCATGAAACCCAACGCCCGATTATGTTACGCTACCGCTAACCCATCCTACAAATAATTGTGCCTCCCTACTTATCAATTTTTGTGGCTACTTTGGCCAAGATTTTCCTATTGTATTATCCATTTTCCTGTAACTGTATGTTCGAGTTAATCGAGATCGCAAAAAATGGAGATTTCTACGATCCCATCTTCCCCATTGTCCTCCCCGATGCCAAAATCTACAACCCCAAAGACCGACTAAAATAGACTCAATACTGGGAAACCGAAAGTAAAGAACTAGAAGAAACCATGAAACAGAGAGGAATCGCCAACCTGCGAGGAATTATCGACGATCTAAATCTTGGCACCGTGATCCAGAAGTCAAATCGTCAAGTGCTTACTCTGTAATGATTATAATCGATTCGATCTTTGTTTAGCGTTGAAGTTCCCTTAGGAATAAATTGGGTCTTTTTCCAGCAAACCTAGCAATTTTTGCATTTTAATCCAAACTCTTCTCATTTGCCAGAATTTACTTTTTCCCATGGCGGCTATTTTACTGTCAGCTTTTTGTAATTCCTCGTCTCTTTCTCGATAATCCAATTGGGTTTTTTGCAATTCTTGTTGCAATTCTTGTCCATGGATTTCTAATTGTTTAATTCGTTCTCTAGCCCGTTCCAACTGAGCGAATATATCGACTCTTAAGGTGACTAAAGCGGCAAAAATGGCTTGGATATTTTGGGAGTAAAGTTGGGGATGATTATAAAAAAGTTGGGTGTAGGAATAGATCTAGTGTTCTGCGGTCATTGAGCGACTCATAGAATCAGCTTTTTGTCGATAGAAAAATAACAATTCTGGGATACGATAGACTTCTCGACCTAATTCGATCAGAGATAACCAAAAATCGTGATCTTCCCAACCATAAATTAAATTGCTATTGTAGCCGCCCACAGTTTCCCAGTCGGATTTCCGAAACAAACCGGAGCAAAATATCATATTATCTACTAATATATCGGGAAATTTATACTCAGGCAGCGGCCAAATTCCTTGTCTATCGCCAAAATATTCCGCTTCGCAATAAACTATACCTAATTGCTCATTACTTTCTAGCAAAGCAACCGCTTTTTCTAGATAGGAATCGGCAATTTTATCATCAGCATCAAGGGGAAGAATATAGGTTCCTTGCCCTTGGGCAATTCCTAGATTTCTCGCTGTGGCAACCTCTTGATTTTCTGTGCGGATGATCCAGGTTTTTGGCTGTTGATAATTTTGTAAAATCTCGATGGTTTCTGGTTCTGTGGATCCATCATCAACGACCAGGATTTCAAAGTTTTGGTATGTTTGCACTAAAACAGATGTGATCGCATCATCAAGATAGCGACCTTAATTATAGCAAGGAATAATCACGGAAACTTGAGGAACATGACTCATTGAGGGAAATTCTCTCCTACTCGAGCAAAAACTAGGTTATCAATAGCTTATCCCAAAAGTTCCCCTTTCTCGTTTTTCTAAGTAAAGGAAGTGTTGATATCCCTACTAGCAATTTCGGGATAGTAGAACATATTATGGATAAATTCTTAAATTATTCCGATTGGTGGACAAAATCACCCAATTGGGTGATCCCCGTGAGGGAAGCATCTCTTTTTAATAGAGGATAAGTTATTCAATAATCCGATTATCATTACCAATGATCCTTACATCATGGAAGCTCATCAACAAAAACAACTCCGCACTTTCCTCTTGGAAAAATTAGCAATTTCTCCCCGTTCCTTCGATATGGCTGTGCGTCTCTGTGAAGCATCGGTGGGTTCTTTGCCGATGGTTTTATGGCAGTACGGTTTAATCGATTTGTCGCAATTGAATCAAGTTTTTGACTGGATGGAAACTGTATAATTATTTTCCAAGAATATGCTCATTAATTATCATTTTTATTAAGAGAATTGACCAAGTTCCAGAGCAGCGAGTTCCTGCAATTTATTTATTAAGTCCCGTTAAGGTTTGCCCTAGCAGAAAATCTCACCTTTGCTGGGACTAATTAAACCAGCTATCAGCCGCTATTTCCCCCCGTTTTAATTCGAGATTGATCTGGTATAAAATACTAATTTCTCGCCAAAGTAAGGTAGAAACAAACTTAATATACCATAGGTTCTTGAGTTAGGCATCGACTATATGAAACTCTTTCAGGGCCGGATAGAAGTTGAGATTTTCATGACCCGGACGACTGAGTTTAATCAGGGCAAACCGTTGGGATGGTGGCAATTTTTGCCATTGTTCTAAACTAATTTCGATCTGGAATTCTCTAGCTTTTTCTCGGACTGTATCGGGAATCTGGCTATCATCTAGCCAAGCAGGATCGGGATCTATTGCTAGTTCTTCCGGGGGATTGCCAGTTTTTTCGGCGATTAATTTTTGCAGAAAATCTCGATAGATTTTGGCTTCTGCTGCCGTCGTACAAGCCATATTAACTAATACCATTCTTTCTGGTTGAGTTAACTGCATCCAATGGGATAATTTTAATTTAACTCCACAGGTATCTAGTTTCATTCTCACGGCCATCGGTATGCAACGTAAGGAGTCAACAAATTCGGATTCAAAGTCAAAAAAGGTGTTCATATTATTGCCTTGGTTTACTGAGGATAAATCTATAATACAGCACCAGGGTATAATTGCTGGGCAAAATGGTATTTTTATTGAATAAACTTGGCTCGATATTGATGACTAGAAACGAGAATTTCCTCTATTTCCTGCCATTTTTCTCCTGCAATATAGTCAACAATTTGATCAAGATTTTGCCGATAATTTGTCAAGGATATCAATAAAGCTTGACGATTGTATTTAGCCATCATTAAACCTAATTCGGGATTGCCACCACCGACGCGACTGGTATCGCGAAAACCAGAACTAGCTAAATTTTCCGCTAATTCTCGAATATTCAGGTCTTGTTCTTTCGCACAAGCTTGGATTAAACTGGTACTAATCATTACTGGCAGATGGGAAATCCATGCCACGGCTCGATCGTGTTCTTCGGGGGAGGAATAATAAATTTTACAGCCTAATTTCTGCACGATTTCAGTTAAGATTTCCACGGCAAAGTTAGGGGTAGATTCAAGGGGAGTAATCAGATATGGGGCATTGACAAATAAACCACATTGTGCCGCATTAATTCCCTGTTCGGTTTTCCCAGCCATAGGATGACTACCGACAAAATTTGGCCACAATTGGCCACAATTGGCTACAATTACCCCTTTAACTGATCCCACATCGGTGACAATGGTTTGGGTTTTTAAATAGGGAGTTAATTTTTCCAAAGTTGGCACAATTAAATGTATAGGAGTACAGATAAAGATTAAATCGGCAGTAGCTAATAATTCTAAACTGGTGCTAGATTCATCTACAACTCCTTTTTGCACAGCGATATCACAGGTGTATTGTTGACGAGAAACTCCCAAAACTTTATAACCTTGTGAGCGGAAATCTAAGCTCAAGGAACCACCAATTAAACCCAGTCCAATAATGCCAATATTCATTAGGTTTACTCAAAGATAATTTCGTCTTCTAGTCGCCAAGCAGGATCGACAATGCACAAGAAAATTAAGGGTTCCTCCCCACAATTATGAATATATTGTTTAGCTAGAGGAGGTATATAAATGGCAGCACCGACAGTCACTAATTGCACTTCCTCATCGATGTGCATTTCCCCTTGTCCTTGCAAAATATAATAAACTTCCGCAGTTTTTAAAGCGTGGGGAGTAGAAGTTTCCCCCACATCTACCCAGGCGTGGGCTAAACTATAACGTAGATTTAACGGCTGTTTATCGGGATGCAATAACTCGCGCAATCGGGTATGATCACCGGCGATGAATTCCTCACATTCGAGCAGTTTTCTGATTAACATAGTAAAATTAAACCTCGAAGATTGTTTTTATTTTATCATTGAGTCAAAAGCTAAAGACTAATAGCCGTTATCATAGAAATATTCAGCATCGCCAGAATTAACGAATGACTTGGTTAGAACATAGTGTACAGGTAGAAGTGGACGCGCCGATCGATCTGGTTTGGGCTCTCTGGTCAGATTTAGAACAAATGCCCCAGTGGATGAAATGGATCGAATCGGTGAAAATTCTAGAGGAGGAGCCAGAGCTTTCCCGTTGGAAGTTAGCCAGTGGTGGTCTAGAATTTACTTGGTTGTCACGGATACTGAAAATTGTCCCCCACCAGATGATTCAATGGGAATCCGTGGACGGGTTGCCTAACCGCGGGGCAATTCGTTTTTATGACCGTCATGGTAGGAGTATTGTGCGACTGACAGCAGCCTATGCTATACCAGGTTGGTTAGGAAAATTGATGGATAATCTTTTCCTCGGTCGAGTGGTGGAATCAACCCTGCAAGCCGATCTAGAGCGTTTTCGCCTTTATGCTCTCAATATTGTCAATAATACGCCGCCAAGGTGAGTTGACATACTCCCACCGTCAAGCTACGCTGTGACGGGGGATTCTTGACCTATCACTATCGGAAATTCCTTGTTCGACGAGACAACTTAGATTCTCAATGTCTCCACTGAAAACCCAGAGGCCGGACTCTCCCAAGGCGTTTGGGTCGGTTTCTGTTTGCCCAACAGTACCGTTGAGATGATTTCCCAAATATTTCAACCCTTTTTTAAGAATGTTGATGGCTGCATTATGATCCCTATCCAAGACTGTTTTACAATTGGGACATTGATGAGTTCTAGTGCTTAATGTTTTTTGAACTCGCGTACCACAAACTGAACAATCTTGGCTAGTAAAATGGGGAGTAACAGCAATACAGACAATCCGATAAATCTTGGCAAAAAATTCAAACCATTCAGTGAATTGATACCAAGAAGCATCAGAAATCGACTTGGCCAGCTTACGGTTTTTGACTAAGTTTCTTACCTTTAAAGCCTCATAGACTACCAGATCATTAGACTGGACTAACGCCAAAGCGTCTTTAATTGCTTTGTCTTTACGTTGTCTTGATACTTTAAG
>NZ_JAPZQM010000624.1:0-3193 GCF_027530565.1 Microcystis sp. LE19-10.1B
GTTTTTTAAATTTTTTTAATATAATCCCCTGCGTAAAAATAATTTTGTTTTTTTTAAAAAATTATCGCGTGTTTTTGGGTTTTGGGGGGTTGGGGTGTGGGGGTGGGGGGTGGGGGGTGTGGGGTGTGGGGTGTGGGGAGAAGGGAGAAGGGAGAGGGGAGATGGGGTGTGGGGAGAAAAAAGCTGATAACTGATCACTGATAACTGATCACTGATAACTGATAACTGGTTATGAACCATTCTTGACACCCCCTAGTCTAAAGGGACAAGTAGCTAGGGGTGAGGGGAATGATCGAGGTGATAACCGATAAGCAAACAAGTGTGAGCGATCGAGAGTTAATCTTAAAATGTCAAAGGGGTGATCGGGGTGCTTTTCGTCACCTTTACCGTCTTTATCAACCAAAAATCCGCTCTACTCTCTATCAACTCTGTGGAAGGGAATTCCTAGAGGATTTTGTCCAAGAGGTATTTTTAAGACTGTGGCGCGGGTTGCCGAAATTGCGTTCACCTGAATACTTTTCCACTTGGGTTTATCGGATCACTTGGAATGTGGCGATCGATGGTCGGCGACAATTAGCCAAAAGACAAATGAGGATGGCCAAAAGCACTGATGAGGAAAACTCCCTTGATAGCGAATCCCGTCCCCAAGATAGTCCCGATTTGATGCAATTGCATTATGAGGATGTGGTCCGACAAGGGTTAGAAATTCTCAGTTTAGAACATCGCGCTGTCCTTGTCCTTCACGATCTAGAGGACTTACCCCAAAAGGAAATCGCTCAAATCTTAGAAATTCCCCTCGGTACGGTGAAATCACGTCTTTATTATGCGCGTAAAACCATGGGTCAATTTTTGCAAAAACAAGGAGTTATCTAATGTCCCCAGAAGATGACAAAGTGGTTAATTTTCTGCGTCGCTATCGTCCATCGCTGCCACCTCGACCGATAGATGAAGAAGAACAGTTAATGCAAATGATTAGGGGAGAAAGGCCGGTAACTCGCCCAAAATCCCTGCCTTTATTGGGGTGGATAACTGGTATTACTGCCTTATCGGTGCTGATTGTTGGTTCCTATCGTTGGTTTCATCCTTATCCACAACTGGGCCAAATTTCCGACGAGCAGTTGGAAGCTTTTTTAGTGGAGAGTTGGAACCATAGCATCGCTCCACCGATTGCTGCTCCTAGCGTTTATAGTTCCCCTTGGATGACCTTAAACGAGCCTCAACTCACCTATTCTACCTATAATCCTTAATTTCTTTGTCAAGGTCAATTATGTACTTTTCTACTGTCTCGATTCTCGGCACAACCATGGTTTTAACTCTGGCCGCTAACTTGGCCCCAAGTGCCACTGTGCTATCCTATCCCCAAGATCGTCTATTTATCGCTCAAACTAGCTCTCCCCAGCGTCCTGAGAGTCGTCGAATGAATAATTCTCGAGAAAGACTAATCGAACAATTAAACCTTACCGATGACCAAAAGTCGAAAATTGCCGCTATTCGTCAGAAATATCAGGAAAAAACCAAACAGTTGCGAGAAACCATTAGAAACAACGAACAAGAATTAAATAGTTTATTATCGAATAATGCCTCCGATCGAGATATCCGTGCTAAACATCAGCAAATCTCTCGCAATCGCCAAGAAATCAGTAACCTGCAATTTGAGAGTTTTTTGGAAATTCGTCAAGTGTTGACTCCCGCTCAAAGAACGGAATTTTCCCAATTAATGCAGGAACGTTGCCCTAATTCCCGCAATTGTGGGCGACAATAATTCCCATCAGTGCCGATTAAGATCGAATTTGATTCCGATACATTAGAAAAACGCCAAGGATGGGTTACTACCCCATCCTCAACTTATCATTTACTGATCAATTATCGTTTCCAAGTGACTTTTGGTAGGATATGATTCATATCTACCCGGTCTCTGTACTTGGTGGCGAAGTTCAAGAGGGAATCGAGGAGAGAATCGGAGAGATAGTGAGGTTGTAGGCCTAGATCGAGTAATTTTGTGTTTTTAGCGTTAAAATAATGTTCCTCTAACTCGATGCGCGGGTTGTCAAGATTGTTAATCTCCACATTTAACCCTAACGCAGAACCAGCTTTTTTCACCATCAGTGCCAAGTCACCGACGCTAAACAGTTCGGTAAATTGGTTAAAAACGCGAAATTCCCCCGATTGAGCGGGATTGGCGATCGCTAATTCCAAACAACCCACGGTATCGCGGATATCTAAAAATCCCCGCGTTTGGCCACCTTTACCGTACACTGTTAGGGGATGACCGATCGCCGCTTGAATACAAAAACGGTTTAAAGCAGTACCAAAAACCCCATCGTAATCGAGACGGTTAATTAACATCTCATCCATTCCCGTTTCTTCGGTGAGGACTCCATAAACCACCCCTTGATTGAGATCTGTGGCTTTTAAACCCCACATCCGACAGGCAAAATGGATATTATGGCTATCGTGGACTTTGCTGAGATGGTACATACTACCGGGCTGTTTGGGATAGGGTAAAGTATCCTTACGACCGTGATGTTCGATCGTGATGTAGCCTTCTTCAATATCTATATTCGGTGTGCCATACTCACCCATGGTTCCCAGTTTTACTAGGTGCGCTTCGGGAAATTCCTCTTTCATCGCATAGAGGATGTTTAAATTGCCAACCACGTTGTTAACTTGGGTTAAAACTGCGTGTTCGCGATCGATCATGGAGAAGGGTGCAGATCTCTGTTCTCCAAAGTGAACAATCGCATCCGGTTGAAACTGTCGCAGGGATTGAATCAGAAAGTCGTAGTCATTAATATCCCCGACAAAAAGATCGATCGATTTTCCCGTTAGATCTTGCCAGCGTTGAATCCGATGAGATATGGGTGCGATCGGTGTTAAGGTATCGCAGCCTAATTGTAAGTCCCAATAGCGACGAACTAAACTATCAAGTATGCCTACTTCGTAACCTCTATTTGATAGATGGAGTGCCGTTGCCCAACCACAATAGCCGTCTCCGCCAATAACCAAAACTCTCATACAATATCTGTAAAGTTTATATACTCGTCTTTGGTAACTCTAGCAGTTTTGTGTCACGCTTTACCAGTTTAATCCCCCTGAACATAGCGGGGTGTGGGGTGTGGGGTGTGGGGTGTGGGGGGATGGGGCAATGGGGTAATGGGGTTTTAGCTTGAGGGTCTAGGGGTGGTGGTGTGTG
>NZ_JAPZQM010000073.1:0-2492 GCF_027530565.1 Microcystis sp. LE19-10.1B
TAGCTGCCGCGCTCACCCGGTGGACGGCCGAAAACTACCATGGCATCGGGAGCTTGACGGGGAGCGGGGGGTACAGTTACCTGCTGGGGATACCAGAGCAAATCTCCAGCGACAAAGACGGTTTGCCCTTTAAATAAATACCTGAGATTGGCAACCAAGCGAACAATCCAGCGATATTGAACTGTGTTGTCGGCCATAGGTTTACCGTCGGAGTCAGGATAGAAAAGTTGGGGTTCGATGGGTGCTTGAACCATGCTTTATCTCTTGCGATCGCATTTTGGCCTAACTTTATTGTATCACCGCAAATCCTGGGTTTGAAACCCTGTCCTTTTATAATCCGTTGAGTAACGCACAGAAAACGGGTTTCTCGGAGAAACCCGTTTTCTGCTCATGCACTCATGCAAAAAGGGGAATAAATAATCAGTCTTTAATAACAGGATTTAGTATTATATCTAAATTTTTAATAAAGTCGAGGTTGAAAATTATCGGGAATATCCAATTCAAATACTTGGTCATGAATCCGAGCCACATAAAGCCCTTCTTGCAGAATTTTTTCCCGTAATTCCGGGGATACATGAACCGCCGCTAATATGCCATAGAGTTTTTTATCTTTGTGTTCAGGAAAAAAGCGGCGAAACCGTTGCAAAATACTTTTTAATTGTGAAATAGACTCCTCTCTGGCATGACTTTTAACTTCGACGATATAAGCAGTATTTAGCTGACCATTGGTATAGGCAAGAACATCAATTTCTAGGTGTTTTCCATCTTTACTGACTCGCACACTAGGACTAACAACTTCCATACCAAAGCGTTGTCTGAGAATCTTTTCCATTGAAGGGAGGGCAAGTCCTTCGGTAAAGCTGCCGAATTTGGCACCGAGTCCCCCAATTTGCTGACCTAATTCTTTGAGTTGTTTGTCAGTTTTCTTCTGTTGCTGACTAACTTCCTTCAGTTGTTTGTCAGTTTCTTTTTGAGCGGCAGTTAATTCAGCTTGAGCAGTCGCTAATTCGGCTAAGAGTCGCCATACGTCTTCGGATGTAGTTGCCATAGCTAATTTTTTCTCTCTGATTTGGTCTATTGCTATTTTACTGAATTTTGCCGATTCACGAGGAAGATTTTTGACTAATTTACCAATGCGATGGAGTAAATTTTATGTTAATCACTAAACTTCCCTGATGTCAAGATACTCAAAACGATAAAACTGCTAATGGAGACAATCAATGATGCAAAGAATTCACGCCTTAAAACAACTCTATGATATTGATGACTCTCAATGGCTAGGAGAAACCGTTAGCTTGCTTAGAAATCATCAATTTCAACAGCTAGACTTAGAACATTTAATCGAGGAATTAGAGGATTTGGGCAAAGAAAAGAAAAATGCGGTAGCCAGTCTTTTAGAACAGATTATCCGCCATCTATTATTACTGCAATACTGAACAAAAGAGGCAGAATATAAGACAATTCATTAGCAGGAAGAAATTTATAATTTTCGGACTCAATTAAGGCAAAAAATGACGGCTAATCTCCGCAATTCTTGAGAAGAAGAATTAAACTCTATCTACCAAGATGCGTTAGGTTTTGTCAAAATAAAACCAGTGAATACTGTGATTTTCCCTCTCAATGTCCTTACTCACTAGAAGAATTACTAGATCGCTCTTGGTTGCCATAAAAATCAGATCAAGAAAAGGATGTTATGACAGCAATTAAAGAATTAGAACAATTAGAACAAGGAAAGGTAGTTTTTTTCTGGAGAAAATTATTTTCAAATTATTTTGATAAAACTTAACAAAAATCCACCAAAAAACTATTGACTTGGAACCCTAAAAGTAGTACAGTTGGCTTCAATTGTATTTACTCAAATAATGAAAACTGATAAAATATTTTATACCTTATTTCAAGTCTTTCCCGAACTTCTCTTTCAACTGCTAGGAAAATCTCCCAATCTGGCGCAAAATTATCAATTTAAATCAGTCGAAATCAAAGAATTAGCTTTCCGACTCGATGGGGTATTTATTCCCGATGCAGACCCCCCAGATTAGCCGCTTTACTTTGTCGAAGTTCAATTTTAAAAGGATGAGGATTTTTATTGGCGATTCATCACTCAAATCTTCCTCTATCTTAAGCAGTATAAGCCTGAACGTACTTGCTGTCCCGTAATTATCTGGGGAAGGCGACGCTTAGACACCGGGTTTCCCCTCGCTTACCAGAATTTGCTAAACTTAGAGCAGATGCAACGGATATATCTCGATGAAATCGAGGGTGAGTCTCCTCCATCTCTTGGGATAAGTATCCTCCAGTTTATCGTCATCAGCACGAAAAAAGCACCAGAACAGGTTCAATCCTTGATTGACCAAACTCGCCAACAGATTGTTGACCCTAACACTCAAAGAAATGTTATCGAGTTAATCGAGAAGATTATTATCTACAAATTTCCGCAGAAAAGTCGCCAGGAGTTAGAAGCCATGTTTAATCTCACGGAATGGAAACAAACC
>NZ_JAPZQM010000175.1:0-1648 GCF_027530565.1 Microcystis sp. LE19-10.1B
GGTTCTTCGTTACTTGGTATGGTTCGATAGGGGGGCATAAATCGACTAAATCCTTATCTGGTAAGAGACTTAATTGATTAGTTCGCTCTAGATCAAAAACAATTGACAAAAATCGCTAAATGCCTTTCTATATAAGGGTTACATCCCTTATAACCCCCGTCTATTGCATAACACCAACCGAAGAGCCATACCAAATCCGTTTTTAACAGTATGATTAACTCCCAATCCAACTTTAAAAACCCGCTCCCCACACCCCACACCCTACACCCTACGAAAAACTTTTTGCCGCAAACCCTAGATATCTATTGACACAAGCGCCGGTCGAGCAGGTTAGCGGCTCGATGTGCTTCAATAATCCTATAGTTTTTATTTTCCTTGTCGTATCATGCCACGTCCCCCGAAGAAAACCCCTAGCACCCCTGAACCCCCCGAAGAGCCAATTAAAACCACTCCTCCTCTACAACCTCTACAAATTATTAAAAAGGGTTCTAGGGCTGCAGTACCCCCCAAACCCCCGGAAACCCCTCCAGAAATAATTGAGGAAAAACCAGCCGAGGAAACGGTAAAATCAGTCAGTAGTGAGATAAAATCTCCTCTCCGTCCCCGTTTCGATTCGGCTCCTCCATTCCGAAAACCGATTCCCAAAGCAGAAATTCCCGTCATCGAAAAAGCGACGGGAGCTAATGGCGAAGTATTTAATCTGACCGATTCTGTCCTGATTACCGAACCTTTTGGTACTCGTATTCCTGCTATTATCGATAGTTTTTATGCCGATGATCAAGGCGAAATCTGGGCGCGACTCAAACCAGTGGAAGTTAATCCCGATTGTCGCTGGGAACAGGCCTGCATTCGCTCTCAGGGTTTGGTAAAAGCCGAGTAAAACAGTTATCAGTTATCAGTTATCAGTTATCAGTTATCAGATTTGAGTTTTAAGTGTGCAGTATTAACAAGTAATTTATAGCGTTTCCTGTTCGCAAGAGGTACACTACCGATGTTGAAAAGCTTAATTAGCAAAGGTTTAAGTGTGCCACACAGGTGTGAGAACCGCAATAGATAATGTCTCTTGCATGATTAATTTTTGAGGGTTCAAAAACGTCAAAAATAAGGATTAAATGGCATAAAATCCGTAAATAGACTATTTAATTGATTATTATTCATTCTTAATTCTCCTGACTACTGACTTCTAATACTAACAACTTTTTGATTTTTACAAGAAGTCCAATGATTTGGTATTCTCAAAAGGTTTACTAGCTATGGTATGATTAAGGGCAGTTTGTTAGACTATGATATTTTTCATGATAATCTGTTTTGATCTGATATCATGTTGAGTAAAATTCACGCTCTAAATTTGGGTTTAAATCATGATAACTACACTAATCGAACGAGAAGCAGAACCAATTTTAATTAGTGACTTAACCTGGAGAGAATTTAAAGCTGTTGAACAGCTAATCGATCGCCCAGGGTTAAGGTTATCTTTTTTAGATGGAGTTTTGGAGATTAGAAAAATGGCAACATCTCAATAAATGCTGGTAAGGAAGCCGAAGTCAACCTAGAAAATGAACCCGCACTCGTGAGAAAGCATCGACTTAGGTTGCACTGAGGAAGAAAATCTGCTTTAACTAAGGATATGCTTCTTCCCATCGAGAGC
>NZ_JAPZQM010000737.1:0-14817 GCF_027530565.1 Microcystis sp. LE19-10.1B
TTGTACCAAGCGATGTACTACAAGAAGGATAATGCAAGGTTTTTGAAAGTCCCAATCCTATTTTCGCAGCATGAACATCGGACTTTAACAGGTCAAAAGCTTTATTTTAAAAGGGTTTTACCATTATTCAGCAAGCCCTAAATAGAAATAATCTCCTGTCTCCTGTCTCCTGTCTCCTGTCTCCTATCTCCCGACTCCTGCCTCCTGTCTCCTGACTCCTGACTCCTGACTCCTGCCTCCTGCCTCCCGACTCCTGATAGCTAAAAAACTGAGGTAAATTCCAGAAAAATCATTAATTTTTGGGAAAAAAGTAGCAAAAAATTACAAAAAACATCTAAAAAGTAGCGAAAATTACAAAAAATCTGCTAACCTAGCCGTAATATCACACAGATATTCGTAGAAAGATTCCCGAAAATCTCCTCAGCAAAAACATCCGTGTGAAGTAGCTAATATTGTCAGCGAGGTTAGTTCAAGATCATCATGTCAAATTTAGGACGACGTAAATTTCTCCTGTACGGTTCTGCCGCTTTGGGAACCAGTATTCTGTTAAAAGCTTGTGGTGGCAATCAAAGCCAAACCCCCACGGCTAGTCCTAGCCCGGCTGCTAGTCCCGCCCCAGCCTCTGGAGAGACAATTAAGGTGGGTATTCTGCACTCCCTCAGTGGCACCATGGCCATCAGTGAAACCAGCGTAGTTGATGCGGAAAAACTGGCGATCGAGGAAATCAATGCCGCCGGTGGTGTTCTTGGTAAACAGATCGAGGCAGTGGTGGAAGATGGCGCTTCCGATTGGCCAACTTTTACCGAAAAAGCCACCAAACTGATCGATCAGGACAAAGTTGTGACTGTCTTCGGTTGTTGGACTTCCGCCAGTCGTCAGGCAGTTTTACCCGTGTTTGAAGCCAAAAACCATATGCTCTGGTATCCCGTCCAGTACGAGGGTCAAGAGTGTTCTAGAAATATCTTTTACACCGGTGCTGCCCCCAACCAACAGATCGAGCCGGCAGTGACTTGGTTGCTGGAAAATAAAGGGAAAAAATTCTTCCTCGTCGGTTCCGACTACGTTTTCCCCCGCACTGCCAACACGATCATTAAAGAGCAGTTAAAGGCGAAAGGCGGCGAAACCGTGGGCGAAGACTATCTACCCCTAGGTAACACGGAAGTTACCCCGATTATTACCAAAATTAAGCAAGCTTTACCCGATGGTGGCGTTATTTTCAACACCCTTAACGGTGACAGTAACGTGGCTTTCTTTAAACAACTGCAAGCGGCCGGTTTAACTCCCGATAAATATCCGGTCATGTCGGTGAGTGTTGCCGAGGAAGAAGTTAAACAAATCGGTAAGGAATATCTCCTCGGTCAATACGCTTGTTGGAACTATTTCCAAACCGTAGATACCCCCGCTAACAAGAAATTTGTTGCGGCTTTTCGAGCTAAATATGGTGAGGATCGCGTGACCAATGACCCCATGGAAGCGGCCTACATCATGGTCTATCTCTGGAAGCAAGCGGTGGAACAAGCGGCAACCGCCGATGATCTCGACAAAGTTCGCGCCGCAG
The DNA here is from genome assembly GCF_027530565.1 of Microcystis sp. LE19-10.1B. Classification (NCBI taxonomy): domain Bacteria; kingdom Bacillati; phylum Cyanobacteriota; class Cyanophyceae; order Chroococcales; family Microcystaceae; genus Microcystis; species Microcystis sp. LE19-10.1B. The sequence goes on from NZ_JAPZQM010000737.1 coordinate 1,559, forward strand.
CCGTAGGACAGAAATTCGATGCTCCCGAAGGACCGGTGGAAATGTTCCCCAATCATCATATCTCCAAAACCGTCCGCATTGGTCAGGTGAGAGATGATGGTCTATTTAACATCGTTTGGTCAACTCCGGGGGTAGTGGATCCGCAACCCTGGAACCAATTTGTCCCCGAAACTAAGGGCTTTGCCTGTGACTGGACGGATCCGGCTAAGGGCGGTAAGTTCAAAATGGAAAAATCCTAGTTTTAGGAATTTTTCTGGACAATAACGAGGGTGAGGTGGGCATTACTGTTCACCCCTCTTTTTAAACCTTAAAAATGCACGGGAATAAGGAAAAGTGTCAGCATTATTAGAAGGATTATTTAATGGTATTAGCATCGGTTCTGTGCTATTGCTGGCCGCTTTAGGACTAGCGATTGTCTTTGGACTGATGGGGGTAATTAATCTCGCTCACGGTGAGTTAATGATGTTAGGGGCTTATACTACTTTTGTGGTGCAGAATATCTTTAAAGGTTTCGGTTCTCCCCTCTTTGATACTTATGTTTTATTCGCCCTACCGATCGCTTTTTTGGTGTCGGGATTGGCAGGATTATTATTAGAAAGGGGGGTGATTAGGTTCCTCTACGGCAGACCCCTAGAAACGCTGCTGGCTACTTGGGGAGTCAGCTTAATTCTGCAGCAATTTGTCAGAAGTGTCAACGGCTTATTAGTAATTAGTTTGATAGTTTTCTGTCTGTTATTTTTTGGGGCGATGACGCTGTTAAGTCGTCGCCTAGATTGGGAGAGAATTCGCAATTTAGCTATTGGTATCACCCTGCCTTTATCCCTAGCTATCGCTGGATTATTAGGCTATCTTTTATCTTTTAATCCGGTTCTCGCTCGACCCTGGTTTAGTGCCAGAAACGTCGATGTCACCGCTCCTGTTTGGTTACGGGGAGGTTTACCTTTACCCGGTTTTCAAATGCCCTACACCCGTCTATTTATTATCATTTTAACTGCCATTTGTTTGTTAGGAACCTATTGGTTTTTAAATAAATCTTCTTGGGGTTTACGCATTCGTGCCGTCACCCAAAATCGCCAGATGAGTTCCTGTTTAGGCATTCCCACTAATCAAGTGGATGCTTTGACTTTTGCCCTCGGTTCGGGATTAGCTGGAGTTGCCGGTTGTGCGATTAGTTTCTTGGGTTCCGTAGGTCCAAACGTGGGACAAAATTATATCGTTGATACCTTCATGGTAGTGGTGGTGGGGGGAGTGGGTAATCTCCTGGGAACTATTATCGCAGCTATGGCCATCGGTGTGGCTAATTATTTAATTGGTTCGGGAACTTTTGCCCTGATTTTTGGTTCCGTAGAAGCACTAAAACCCCTAACGGATTTCTTCACCTTTTTCTCCACCACTAGCATGGCAAAAGTGATGATTTTTGCTTTAATTATTGCTTTCTTGCAATTCAAACCTGCGGGAATTTTTCCTCCTAAAGGACGTACTGCCGAGTTATAGATTATGATTAGCGAAACCATCACTAGAAACGAATCCCGACAACGGGAAAAGAAAAAGTTAATCACGGAAATCGCTGTTATTGTTGGTTTAGTGGTCATCTTTGCGGTGTTACTGCCCTTAGCTTTGTCGGCTTTCCGCTTGCGTTTATTGGGGCGATTTCTTTCCCTCGCTATTGTTGCTTTGGGGATAGATTTAATCTGGGGTTATACGGGTTTATTAAGTCTTGGTCATGGCATCTTTTTTGCCCTCGGTGGTTACGCTTTGGCCATGTACCTAAATCTTCAGTTACCCCCCGGACAAATGCCCGAATTTTTTACTCTCTACGGGGTGACAGAATTACCTTTTATTTGGCAACCTTTTTATTCCCTACCTTTGACAATTCTAGCCCTAATTATCGTACCAGCGATCGTGGCAGGATTATTGGGTTATTTAATCTTCCGCAACCGCATTAAAGGGGTTTATTTTTCGATTTTAACCCAAGCGGCTTTACTGGTATTTTTTAACTTTTTTAACGGTCAACAGAAGTTAATTAACGGCACTAATGGCTTAAAAACCGATACCCAAACAATTTTCGGTTTGCTGGTGGGTTCCGATGCCGTTCAAGTGGCCTTTTATTTACTCACAATTGTCTGTTTACTGGCTATTTATCTGCTCTGTCGTTGGTTAACTACCGGCAGATTTGGGCGCTTGTTAGTCGCCATTCGCGATGATGAGGTGCGTGTCCGTTTTTCCGGTTATGATCCTACTTGGTTTAAGGTGTTAGTTTTTGCCATTTCTGGGGCGATTGCCGGTGTTGCCGGCGCTCTTTATACCGTGCAAACGGGAATTATCACCCCTAACTCTATGGATGTGGCTTTTTCCATTGAAATGGTGATTTGGGTGGCTGTGGGGGGACGTGCTACCCTTGTGGGGGCAGTTGTCGGTACTTTATTAGTACGCCTAGCCCAAACTTTTTTAAGCGAACAATTTCCGGAAGTCTGGGTATTTTTCCAAGGGGCCCTATTCCTAATTGTGGTGACAGTGCTTCCCGATGGTCTTCTCGGTGGGATTAAACGTTTGCTGACTCATTTTGGTTTCCGCAAAACTTTAATTACCTATCCTAGTATTGAGGAAGCTCCGGAAGTGCAACTGGAAAGAGAAGAATTAGAGCATAAGTGACCTTAGCTATCAGTTATCAGTTATCAGTTATCAGTTATCAGTTATCAGTTATCAGATGTGAGTTTTCAGTTCACTGATTACTGCTGACTGTTCACTGAAAATACTTCCCAATTCCCTCTTAGAAATTATGACTGGAAAAATCTTAGAAATCGAGAATCTTACCGTTAGTTTTGGGGGTTTTAAAGCTCTCAATAATCTTAATTTCAGTATGGATACGGGAGAATTACGGGTGATTATCGGTCCCAATGGTGCGGGAAAAACCACTTTTTTAGATGTGATTACGGGGAAAGTGCAACCCACCATCGGACGGGTATTATTTAAAGGTCGAGATCTCCGCAAAATTCCCGAATATGCGATCGCTCGTTTAGGTATTGGTCGCAAATTCCAAACTCCCAGGGTATATTTAAATCTAACTGTCCGAGAAAATCTCGATTTAGTTAGCAACCGTAATAAAAATGTTTTCTCGACTCTTTTCGGTCGTCCTCCCCTAGAAGATAGCAGACAAGTTATTGGTTTATTGGAAATTATCGGGTTAACTGCTAAAGCTGATTTATCCGCTTCTTTACTTTCCCACGGGGAAAAACAACGCTTAGAAATAGGACAATTAGTAGCCCAGTCACCAGATTTACTGCTAGTAGATGAACCCGTGGCAGGATTAACCGATGAAGAAACGGAAAACGTGGGTAATTTGTTATTAAATTTAGCGGAAAGTCATTCGATTATTGTCATTGAACATGATATGGAATTTGTCCGTCAAATTGCCCGCAAAGTCACGGTTTTACACCAAGGAACTGTTCTCTGTGAGGGGAATATGGAGCAAATTCAAAATGATCCGAAAGTTATTGAAGTTTATCTAGGTTCCTCGGAAGAATAAAAAGTCAAAGGATTAAAATTAGTTAAAAAGGGTTGACAATGTTACACATATCTGAACTCAATGTTTACTACGGAGAAAGTCATATTTTAAGAGATGTTGACCTTAACATTAATGCGGGAGAAATGGTCTGTTTAATCGGACGTAATGGCGTGGGTAAAACTACCCTATTAAAAACCTTGATGGGTATCTTAAAACCGCGAGCGGGAACAATTAATTATGAGCAAGAAAACCTGATTAATAAAACCTCAGATCAAAGAGCCAGATTAGGACTGGGTTATGTGCCGCAGGGTAGGGATATTATTCCCCGTTTAACGGTAAAAGAGAATTTAACTCTCGGTTTGGAAGCTTTACCCACAAAAAGAAAAAATGCCACAATTCCCGAAGAAATCTTTGATTTATTTCCCGTTTTAAAAACCATGTTATCGCGGATGGGAGGAGATTTAAGCGGTGGACAACAACAGCAATTAGCCATCGCTCGCGCTTTAGTGGGGGAACCAAAATTATTAATTTTAGATGAACCCACGGAAGGAATTCAACCGTCAATTATTCTCGAAATTGAAGCAGCGGTGCGGCGTATTGTTGCCAGTAAAGGAATCGCCGTTTTATTAGTAGAACAACACCTGCATTTTGTCCGCCAAGCTGATCGATATTACGCCATGCAGAAAGGGGGAATTGTTGCTTCCGGTTTCACGAGCGAATTAAGTCAAGAAGTCATTCAGCGATTTTTGGCGGTTTAAACTTAACTTTTTCCTTGATATATGACTCAAATAGTCGTAATTGGTGGCGGGGCAGCGGGATTTTTTGGCGCAATTAAAGCGGCAGAATCTAACCCAAAAGCTGGCGTTACTATCCTAGAAGCGGCAAAAGAACCTCTAGTTAAAGTGCGGATTTCGGGAGGGGGACGCTGTAATGTCACCCATCATTGTTTTGATGTTTCCCAATTGGTTAATTATTATCCTCGCGGTGGCAAAGCACTACGGGGAGCTTTTAGTCGGTTTCAACCCCAAGATACTATTAAATGGTTTGAATTGCGGGGGGTAAAACTCAAAACAGAAGCGGATGGACGAATGTTTCCCAGCACCGATAATTCTGAAACTATTGTTAATTGTCTGCGGGAAAGTGCGACTTTTGCTGGGGTTGATTTAAGGCTAAATTCCCCAGTTAAATCGGTTAAAAAACAGGAAGAAAGTTTTTTAATTGAATTAAAAAAAGATGAGCAAATTAGGGCAGATAAGCTGTTAATTGCTACGGGAAGTAGTCCTTTTGGTTATCGCACCGCTCAAGATTTAGGTCATTCTTTAGTCTCTCCTGTCCCTTCTTTATTTACCTTTCAAATTGCCGATGCTCGTCTGAAAGATTTGTTAGGGGTTACTGTGGATAAAGTGCGAGTTCGTCTTGGGGGAAGCAAATTAGAACAAATCGGACCTTTATTAATTACCCATTGGGGAGTTAGTGGACCGGCTATTTTAAAACTCTCTGCTTGGGGAGCGCGGGTGCTTCACGAGCATCATTACCGAATGCCTTTAATCATTAATTGGTTGGGGGATTATCATCCTGAAAAATTGCGAGAAATTATCTTACAAACTAAAAGTGAATATCCCAAAAGAAAACTTTTTAATTATTGTCCTTTTGAACAGTTACCTAAGCGTCTTTGGCAGAGTTTATTAAGTTACTTGACTGTTAACTCGGAAACTCCCTGGGCAGAATTATCTAAAAATACTCTCAATAGATTGATGATGGAATTACAGCAAGGGGAATATCAAATCAAAGGGAAAGGAGTGTTTAAGGAGGAATTTGTCACCTCTGGGGGAGTGAATCTTCAGGAAGTGGATTTTAAAACTATGGAAAGTAAAATCTGTCCGGGGTTATATTTTGCTGGGGAGGTACTAGATATCGATGCAGTCACGGGGGGATTTAATTTTCAAAGCGCTTGGACCACTGGTTATCTCGCCGGACAAGCTATGGGCAATAGAAGGGTGTAGGAAGCACCGGAGAGGGGGAAGTGGGGAAGTGGGGAAGTGGGGAAGTGGGGAGCCTTTTTTCAGTAAACAGTAAACAGTGAACTGAAAACTCACATCTGACAACAAGGGCCGAATCTAAGACCTAATTGGTTAAGCTAAAAGCTTTGATGTGCTTAGTTTCTAACCTTCTTTTTAGGTAGGAGAATTGTCAGATTCTGTCTTTTGCCTCTTGCCTGTTGCCTCTTGCCTTCAGAAGCTGACTCCTGAATACTGACTCCTGACTCCTGACTCCTGACTCCTGACTCCTGAATACTGAATACTGACTCCTGAATACTGAATACTGACTCCTGAATACTGAATACTGACTCCTGACTCCTGACTCCTGACTCCTGAATACTGACTCCTGACTCCTGAATACTGACTCCTGACTCATGAATACTGACTCCTGACTCCTGAATACTGACTCCTGACTCCTGACTCCTGCCTTCGTTAAAACCGATTCCTTGATGCTGTTATTCCCAAATTGGACCGGCTGCAATGATTTCTTGGGAGGCAGTGGTAAATTGACGGAAATTTTCCACGAAACGATGGGCCAATTCTCGCGCTTGTAGGTCGTAGGATTCGCCATCTTGCCATGCTTGTCGCGGGTCGAGGATTTTTTTGGGAACTCCGGGGACAATTTCGGGAACGAGAACTTGAAAGATGGGATGAGGATGGAAAACGACTTCCTCTAAATCGCCATTTAAAGCGGCGGAAACCATAGCACGGGTGTGTTTGATCGAAATGCGATCGCCGACTCCGTAGGGACCGCCGGACCAACCAGTATTAATCAGATAAACGGAGGTTTCGGGGTGTTGTTCTAAACGTTCCCCTAACATTTGGGCATAGACGAGGGGTGAGAGGGGGAAGAAACATTGACCGAAACAACTGGAAAAAGTCACCTGTGGGGCGGTGATTCCCCGTTCCGTTCCCGCTAATTTGCTAGTATAGCCGGAGAGGAAATGATACATCGCCTGGTTCGTGGTTAATTTGGCGATTGGTGGCAGTACCCCAAAAGCATCGGCAGTTAAGAAGATAATAGTTTTCGGGTGGGTTCCCATGCCAGATACGGCACAATTAGGGATATAACGCAGGGGATAGGCGGCGCGGGTGTTTTCGGTCAAACGTCCATCATCGTAGTCGGGAAGGCGATTATCGGGGGAAAGGATCACGTTTTCGAGAATAGTGCCAAATTGAATCGCCGCCCAGATTTGGGGTTCGTATTCGGCACTTAAACGGATGGTTTTAGCGTAACAACCGCCTTCAAAGTTAAAAATGCCGTCTTCTGACCAACCGTGTTCATCATCACCGATGAGGCTGCGTTTAGGATCGGCGGAAAGGGTGGTTTTACCCGTACCGGAGAGACCGAAAAAGAGGGCCGTATGACCGTGTTTATCAATGTTAGCGGCACCGTGCATCGGTAAAACCCCTTGTTTGGTCATCAGGTAGTTCATCATCGAGAAGACGGATTTTTTGATTTCGCCAGCGTAGCGAGTGCCACCGATGAGAACGATTTTTTTGGCTAGGTTGAGGACGATAAAGGCTTCGCTGTTCAGGTCGTCATCTTCGGGATCTCCCTGTAACCCCGGCAGGGCAATCACAGTAAAATCAGTTTGATGGGCAGCTAGTTCGATCGCACTGGGCCGGAGGAATAACTGATGGGCAAAGAGGTTATGATAGGCGATTTCGGTGACAACGCGCACGCCAAAGCGACAATTAGGATCGGACCCGACGTAACCATCGAAGATATATAGGTCTTTTCCCTGTACATAGGCGAGGACTTTTCGGTATAACTGCTGGAATTTTTCCTCGCTAATCGGGGCATTATGCTGATTCCAGTCGATTTCCTTTTCGCTATTGGCTTCTTTGACAATGAATTTATCTTTGGGGGAACGACCGGTATATTTACCCGTTTCCACCACTAAAGCCCCATTATCGGCTAAAACGCCCTCATGACGTTCGATCGCCTGTTCGACTAATTGCGGTACGGAAAGATTGCGATAAACGCGACCGAGATTTTTCATGCCTAGGTTTTCGAGGCCGTAGGTGGGATGAAATTGATTTTCTAATTCGTAGTGGAAATTGACGTTCTCCACGCGATCGGGCAAGGGACAAGAGATACTATCATTGGTCAGCGTGTGTAGAGTCGGCATAACCCCAATTCTCCTGATAATTTAGTTGTCGGTTTAGAGCTAAGTTCCAGGTCTCTGATTAGTGCAGTTATAGAAACTAGAAAAACTCCGTTCTCTGTCTTTTTTCACTCCCAGACACCTAAGAAGCTATATTGATTAGTTTATTTGACGATATTTGCCTGATTAATCTGGTCTCTTGCTGTCGGTAAAGCCAATCTTAGAGCGGTAATTTAGGATTATTTGCGTATTTACCCCTCATCTCCCAGTCAGGGTTTTTACCTTTTCCCTCTTGCCGATCTAACTGCTTTTTCTAGATATTTTTAGTCTAGCTGTACAATAGGATACAGACGATGTTTTTTTTACAAAAATTAACAGCTAAACAAAATTGGTCAGCTAATCTAGCAGTTAAGTGGGTGGGTGGAATTAAATATATAGCGTTTCCCAATCTCATGAGGTACACCAAAATCTTAACTCCTGAATCCCGAATCCTGAATCCTGAATCCTGAATCCTGAATCCTGACTCCTGACTCCTGACTCCTCAAAACCTAAGACTCTGTACCTCACAACTATGGGAATTGCTATAAGATGAACGTAGGTTGGGTTGAAGCATGAAACCCAACGCCCGATTATGTTACGCTACCGCTAACCCATCCTACAAATAATTGTGCCTCCCTACTTAAGCTGCCCGCGAATTTAAATTGCTTGTTGAGATGAGGCACTCTTGCAACAGTAAAGGGATTTGAGGAGATTTAGCCAATCTTAAGGATAGGCGGTTAAAATGCGTCTTAGCCTATCTTAATGGTGGGGGAGGAAGTCTCTGGTTTTTGGGAAAGTCAGAACAATAGCTGGTTGTCTAGAGATGATGACAATGATCCTAAACGTGGTCAAATTGATTTCGCCGCTAATAAAAAAAAGTCGATTGACACAGGAACCAGTTAGCGGCCAAAATTGACTCTATTAGCCGTTGGCAAGCCTTAGAATTGATTGTGTAACAGGTTAATTAAGTCTAGCTCGATCTCGAAAAAAAACAACTAATAATGATCATCGCAGGAGAAAGAAGCGGAGTCGGTAAAACTACGATTACTCTGGCAATCTTGGCCTATTTAATCAGTCGTGGCGATCGAGTGCAATCTTTTAAAGTCGGGCCCGATTATATCGATCCCATGTTCCATAGTCATTTTACCGGTCGCCCCTGTCGCAATCTCGATCCGGTTTTAACTTCTGAAGACTATGTAAAAACCTGTTTTGCCCAACATTGTCAAAATGTCGATTATGCTCTGATTGAAGGGGTAATGGGGCTATTTGATGGTATTCAATTAAGCGATACTCAATTTCCCGATTATGCCAGTACTGCCCATATTGCCCGTATTTTAGGGCTTCCTCTGCTGTTAGTTATCGATTGTAGTCGTTTATCTACCTCTGTCGCCGCTATTGTCCGCGGTTATCAATCTTTAGACAAAAATCTTCATCTAGCCGGAGTTATCCTCAATCGGGTTAGCAGCGATCGCCACCTGCAATTACTGCAAACCGCCCTAGAATCGATCAATATGCCGATTGTCGGGGTTTTGCGTCGTCAAGATTCCCTGACAATTCCCGATCGCCATCTAGGATTGGTTCCCAGGGATGAACTAGGAGAAATCAGGCAACTGCAAGATCAACTGGCTTCTATTGCCCAAAACTGCTTTAATTGGGACATTCTCTTGCCTTTACTCACTATTTCTCCCCAAGAGAACCCGAAAAATCCCCCAGGAGCAAATAAGCTTTTTCCCCCTATCCGTATCGGTATTGCCAGAGATAAGGCTTTTAACTTTTATTATCCCGATAATCTCGATATTTTAGCCAATTTAGGCGCGGAATTAATCTTTTGGAGTCCCTTGCAAGGGGCAAATTTGCCCGAAAACCTGCAAGGGTTGTACTTTGGTGGCGGTTTTCCCGAAATCTTTGCCCCGGAATTAGCGGCTAACACCCCTATCTTAACTCAGGTGAGAAAAGCGATCGCCTCTGGAATGCCCACCTACGCCGAATGTGGGGGATTAATGTATTTATGTGACAAAATAGTTGATTTTGAGCAAAAAAACCATTCTATGTTGCAAATAATCCCCCAATCTGCTATAATGTCCCCGAAATTAACCCTAGGTTATCGGCAAGCCATCGCCAAACAGGAGACGATCCTGCTCAAAGCAGGTCAACCAGTGCGCGGCCATGAATTCCATCGCTCCCAATTAAGCGGGGTGAGCGACGCACCGATTTATCAACTGCAAGCATTCCCCAAAAGTGCTATCAATGCCGAAGGGTGGCAAGGTAAGAATCTGCACGCTTCCTATCTCCACCTACATTTTGGGGGCCAACTAAGCCTGCCGAAAAAATTTTTAGCTGCCGGCCTTGATTTTTTCCGCACAGCTGCGTTAAGCTAATTACAGATAAATTTGATAATCAATCCGTTAAGGGATACAGGAGGTGATGTCGATGGTAGAAAGTAGTAAAAGCATGGGTCTCCTAATCGACAATAGCCGGCTGTGCGCCGGGGCTGTTCTCTAGACCCCCACGTCTAAACAAGATTTAGACTAGCTGGAGTTCCTTCCGGCAGTCTGGTGTCGATTCCGATGACCCGCTACACCGCCCTTACCGAGCAATTGGTAAGGGCGGATAGTTTTTGAGGGTTTCCCGTCATCTGGGAACCCCAGAACCAGAAGTAATACCAATTTTTTCCTAAGTGAGCCTTTCTTGACTTTAACTCTACGGGCGCAAACTAACCCAGCGCCGCTTCTGGTTTGGGGACACCATTTTAACGCCTGTCACCGAGATAATATCATTGGCCAAATTCTCTGCCATCATGGGAATGAGTTGATTTATATTATTCTCATAAGCTTTTATCCAGAATTGAGAGAGTTTCTCTCTCGCCTCCTCATTGACATAGATAGTTTTACCCGGCGTAATCAATACCATTGCCACATCACCGGAGTTTTCCGTGACGGCAAAGACAAACTGATCACGGTCGGACTTGAGCCCTTCGTACCAGTAGTCTATGTGTTCTTCTAATTCGTATTCATAGAGAGCGCGTTCCATCTTGCCATCTTCTAGCAAGGCTTTACGCAGTGTATTGGCTATCTTTCTTTTTTTCATGGTCTTGTCTCTGTTTTTATCGGCGTTAAGTTTTGCCCATTAGACATCACTCCATATTAAGAGTGCCACCAGAGAAATCATCAATTAACCTGACAACAACCCAGTTCAGTGGCCGTTATCAAAATCACAGAACCTTGCCCGACTCGTCTAGACGAGCCTGTTGTATGAGCTTAAGTTTTCTCTGTGTAAGGATTCTAACCTACTTTAGTTTTTGTTTAAGTGCCGTCAGGAGCGACAGGGTGGCCACTTTTTCAACTGGTCAAGGGAAAAAAAATGAGATCGCATCTTTCCCTAAGTAATTAAATTGTGTATAATGGCAAAAGAATAGAAAGGCTATATGCGTCGTCAAACTGTGTAGTCAACCTATAAGGTGTGAGGAAAAAACCATCATGTTAAGAATGTTCTGGAAATCATTGCTGGTTAGCCCAGCGATTTTAGGGGCTACCCTAGTAGCTTCCGCTAATGCTAGTAGCTTCGATCCCGCCAAATCTACCAGTGTTTCTACCGAATTTAACAATCTAGAAATCGCTCAAGTTCAGGACAACGCTGCAGGAACTGGCGAATTACTCAATCAGATCGAACAGTACGGTAACGAAGGTCAAGTTGCACCCGTACAGGGCAACACCATCGATCAAGTCACCAGCGTTAACCAACTGCGGGATGTTTCCCCCACCGCTTGGGCTTTCGAGGCTTTAAGAAGTTTAGTTGAACGCTATGGTTGTATTGTTGGTTATCCCGATCGCACCTTCCGCGGCGACCGAGCTTTAACCCGTTGGGAATTTGCGGCTGGTTTAAACGCTTGCTTAAACGTCATGGAACGTTTAATTCAAGATGGTGTCAACGTCCTCAAGGAAGACTTAGATGCCCTCAAGCGCTTGATGGATGAGTTCCAAGCTGAGTTAGCGGCGTTGGGAGCTAGAGTTGATAACTTAGAAAGCCGGGTGTCTTTCCTCGAAAATAACCAATTCTCCACCACCACCAAATTAGCTGGGGAAGTTATCTTCGCTGTCACCGATACGGTCGGTGCCGGTAGCCCCGCCTCCCAGGCCGCCATGCAATACCGCGCTCGTTTGCTGTTAAACACGAGCTTCACCGGTCAGGACGTATTGAAAACTCGTTTAGCGGCGGGTAGTGCCACTCCCTTCGGATTTGATTACAAATCGACCACCACACTACAAAATGGTGATCCCGCTTCCGTCAGATTCGATAATCTGCAAAGCCCTTCCCTATTCCAAACTTGGACCGCGGCCGGTAACGGTAGCGATGTGGTTCTCGACTGGTTGGCCTACTATACCCCGATTGACTTAGGTTATTTTGGTCGCTTCAGTACCTACGTCGCCGCTTGGGGTGGTATTTGGAATGACTTCGTTCCCACCACTAACCCCTTCTTTGAAGACTTCGACGGTGGTAATGGTGCGCTATCTACCTTCGCTTCCGAAAACCCCATCTACCGTATCGGTGGTGGTTCTGGGGGTGGTGTTAGCCTACAATTAGGCTTCCTCCAAAGCATTGTCGGTCCGACCTCCCTATCCTTGGGTTACTTAGCCGGTGGTGGTGGCTCTAGTTCTGCGGCCAATCCTAACCCGGGTAATGGTCTCTTTAACGGAGATTACGCCGCTTTAGCACAGATTAACGCTAACCTCTTTAACTTCCTCAACGTCGGCTTCACCTACGTTAACGCTTACCAAGGTGCCGATACCGCCATCTTCGGTAACGGTGGTTCCTTCGGTGTAACGGGTACTTCCGCCGCTAACCTTTCCCAAACTCAGTTAAATACCCTGCTCAACGTCAACGGCAACGATCCTGATAGCGTCACCCTACAGGATGAAGTCGGTTTCTTCAACTTCGGAGCCAAAGTATCCAATAGCTACGGTTTAACCGGTGCAGTGGATCTTGGTTTCGCCAGCTTGAGTGCCTTCGGTTCCTACTCCACCGTGCGTTTACTCGGTCTCGGTGATGCGGAAGTGTGGACCTACGGTGCTGGTATTGCCTTCCCCGACTTGGGTAAAGAAGGAAATATCTTAGGTCTGTTTGCTGGTGCGCAGCCCTACATCGGTCACTTAAGCTTCCGAGACATGGGGCTAAAAGTATCTAACATCGTTCCCTACCACGTTGAATTGTTCTACAAGTACCAAGTCACCGACAATATTTCTATCACCCCCGGTGTCATCTGGATTTCTGCACCTGAACAGTTCAAAGGCACTGGTAACGAGTGGATTGGCACTCTCCGCGGAACCTTTACCTTCTAGGATTTCCTAAATTAAACCCGAAACCCCACCCATGGTGGGGTTTTGTTTTAGGCAAATAGACGCTGATATTCTATCTGGATACAAGCATCCTTGACATCCTCACCGCCGTAAACGGACGGTGATTCCCAAACCTCACGATTTAGGTTTCTGCTTCTTTCCCGAAGGATTTTTCGCACCTGCCTTAACAGATTTACTCTGTTCTGGTCTTATGGTCGCTCTACAGACTGAC
>NZ_JAPZQM010000639.1:0-2714 GCF_027530565.1 Microcystis sp. LE19-10.1B
TTTATAGAGACAGACATTGCCGCAATTTTTGTCAATTGTTTGCGATCTGGAGCGAACTAATCAATTAAATCTCTTGCCAGATAAGGATTGAGTCGATTTATGCCCCCCTATCGAACCATAACAAGTCCCGAAGAGCCAAAATGAATAATAATCAATTAAATGGTCTATTTACCGACTTTAGGCAATTTAATCCTTATTTTTGCCCTTTTTCAACCCTCAAGTAGTTGGGTTTTTGGGGTTTTGGGGTTTTAGTTGAAATTTCCCTGATAACTGATAACTTACCCACTGATAACTTACCCACTGATAACTGATAACTGATAACTTACCCACTGATAACTGATAACTGATAATCCTGTGGCTGTTTTAAAAGATAATCGGGCTACCGTCCAAAAAGTTCTCTGGATCACCCTACTGCTGAACATTTTGGTTATGGCGATCAAAGCGGGGGTGGGTTTGAGGATTGGTGCTTTAAGTCTGCAAGCGGATGCTCTCCATAGTGTCACCGATAGTGCCAATAATGTCTTGGGATTAGTAGCGATGCGGTTTTCCTCTCCCTATCCAGATCGAGATCATCCCTACGGACATCTGAAATACGAAGCGATCGGAGCTTTAGCGATCGCCGCATTTTTGGGGATTGCCTGTTTTGAAATCTTGCAAGGGGCGGTCATGAGTATTATCAAAGGAGGCAAACCCGTCGAGATTGCAGGTCCTGAGTTATGGCTATTAATTATCGTTTTAGGGGTGAATATTTTTGTCACCTATTATGAAAGATCGGTGGGGCAGCGTGTCGGTAGTGCGATTTTGATTGCCGATGCTCGTCATACCATGAGTGATGTGTGGGTGACAATTACGGTTTTATTGGGTTTAGTCGGGGTTTGGGTGGGCAATACGGCTAATATTCCCCAATTACAATGGTTAGATGTGATTTTGTCCTTTCCCGTCGCTTTTTTGGTGTTTAGCAGTGGTTGGAAAGTCCTGATGGAGAATTTACCTTTGTTAGTGGATGAAATGGCGATCGCTCCTGAGGTGATTCATCAAATTGTCCTGGAGGTGCCGGGGGTGCTTAATTGTCATGCGATTGCGTCTCGGGGAGTGGTGGGAAGACAGGTATTTATAGAAATGCACCTAGTTGTCTCCGCTCAAGATGTGGAAACTGCTCACGCAATCACGGAAGCGGTGGAAGCAAGATTAAGCCAACAATTTAGCCCTGTGAGAATTTTAATTCACGTTGAACCGCCGGATTATCACTCTGATCGGATCACTTTTGATGAAGAAGTGTGAAGCAAAAAAGCCTAAAATAAGTAGCGAACTTTTGCTAGAGGTGGCCATGACGACGGAGAATCAAGCTAGAAGCATAGTAGTTACTGGTGGAGCAGGATTTATCGGCTCGAATTTTGTTCATCATTGGTGCGAGAATTATCCTGAGGATCGTGTAATTGTTCTTGATGCTCTTACCTACGCGGGCAATTTGAATAATTTAGCGACACTGAAAGATAGAAAGAATTTCCGTTTTCTGCAAGGGGATATCTGCGATCGAGCTTTAGTTGATGAATTATTTGCCGGTGAAAATATCGATACAGTTGCCCATTTTGCTGCCGAATCCCATGTGGATCGATCGATTCTTGGACCTAGGGCTTTTGTGCAAACTAATGTGGTGGGAACTTTTACTCTATTAGAAAGTTTTCGGCAACATTGGTTAAGTAATCATCAACCCGATAACTATCGTTTTCTGCACGTTTCCACCGATGAGGTTTATGGCAGTTTAGGAGTAGATGATCCGGCTTTTACCGAAACTACTCCCTATGCTCCTAATAGTCCCTATTCTGCCTCAAAAGCGGGGAGTGATCATCTAGCGAGAGCTTATTTTCACACCTACGGAATGCCGACAATTATTACTAATTGCTCTAATAATTATGGTTCCTATCATTTTCCCGAAAAGTTAATTCCTTTGATGTGTATTAATATTCTTTTGGGTAAACCTTTACCCGTTTATGGTGATGGTCAAAATGTTCGAGATTGGTTATATGTTCGGGATCATTGTCAAGCTTTAGATACAGTTATTCACAAAGGCAAAGCGGGAGAAACCTATAATATTGGCGGAAATAATGAGGTAAAAAATATCGATTTAGTCAGGATGTTATGTGAGTTAATGGATGAATTAGCTCCCGATTTACCCGTGAAACCTGCTCAGAATTTAATTACCTTTGTTAAGGATCGCCCCGGACATGATCGCCGGTATGCTATTGATGCCAGTAAAATTCGCACTGAATTAGGTTGGCAACCTCAAGAAACGGTAGAGGGGGGATTAAGAAAAACCATTCAATGGTATCTCGATCATCGGGATTGGTGGCAACCTTTGTTATCCAAAGAATATCAAGAGTATTATGGGAAAGTTTACGGTTAGAGAGGGGTAAAAACTAGACCTCTTGTAAAAATCACAAATTGTTGTTAGGGTTAGGAGTCAGTAGCCAGTAGTCAGGAGTCAGGAGAATTAAGAATGAGCATTAATCAGTTAAATGGTCTATTTAGGGCTTGCTGAATAATGGTAAAACCCTTTTAAAATAAGGCTTTTGACCTGTTAAAGTCCGATGTTAGTGCAAGAAAATAGGATTGGGACTTTCAAAAACCTTGCATTATCCTTCTTTTAGTACATCGCTTGGTACACAAAACAAGGGAAACAAAGCATGAAACGACTGGCTACTGACTCCTGACTC
>NZ_JAPZQM010000113.1:0-2739 GCF_027530565.1 Microcystis sp. LE19-10.1B
TGAGAGGTAAGATGAAAGCCACGACAGCATCTCTGGCCTCTCAGCCTATCGCCTGTGGCTGTTAGGTAGTGTCTAGCTAGTGACCAACTTCCAGGCTGAGACTGTTCTGGGGAGCCGCCCGCGCTCTGATCAGAGCCGGCAGATAGGAAACGGTTTCATCCCCCAAACAGCGGGACAGCAAATATTGCCAGAAAGAAACCCCCAGCTTGCGGCAAGTCTTTTTCAGTCCCGTAAAGGTATCGCGGGCTCGACGACCATCGTCATCGCGGGTTCCGCCGCTAATTTTGCGCCGAGTAACATACTCTCGAATGTCAGACTCAGCAGCATTGGTATGTAGCGGCACTTGCGGCGCGTCTAGCACTCGCAGTAACTCCTGTTTGTAGGTACAGAACTGTTGGAGAGCCAGATTCAGACCCTAGTGTTCGGGGTAGCGCCGCCCGAAAATCTCATCAAAGCGTCGGTCTAAACGCTCCCTTTCCCCTGGAGTAGGCTGCTGTTGATAAGCCTTCAGTTCTTGATAATAGTCCCACAAGTCTGAGGTGACTTCGGCGATGTCTTGGCGATGTTGTGCCGTGGCTCCGGGTAGGCGACGGATGCCTCGTTCCATGTGGACCCAACAAAGAGCATGAACCAAGATGGCAAACTGTCTGGCTCCATCACTCAGAACAACGAGTTCTGGGGAAACTCCCCCTTCGATGGCACTGCCCAACAGAGCCGCCTCAGTCACCAGTTTCACCGCCGTGGTGCTGGTGATGCCTAAGCTCTCTAGGTATTGGCTCCACTCTTCGTCCCCATGACTGATGACCTGAGAGGAAAATTTGAGTTTAGCCAAGTGGGAGGCAGCTAGTTGATGCTCCTCAAGATAGCTACGGGAGTATTCATTGAGCACAAAGTCCTCCTGGGTACCTCTCAACATCCGCAAATAGTTTTCTCGACTCTTGCTGTTGCTACTGCTGAAGTAGGCGAACAGGTCGTTGCCGATGACGGTGCAAAACCCATTTTTTCCTTGATGTCTGGCTCCCGTATCCTCGGTGTGGATATACTCGGCTGTCTCCAACCCCACCTGAAAGACTTGCTCCTGTTCTCGGTGAAAGGACTCTTTATTCTCGATTAGGATGCGGTTGACTTGACCTGCTGAAATATCGATTCCTAGTTCCCTGAGCTCCTCGAGGATGAGGGTCTGGGGCACTCGACACTGGTGGTGCTGATAGAGGGTGAAGGAAATTAAGGTCGGTCCATAGTGACCCTGATATTCGGGAGGTAACTTTCCCACGATAGTTTTTCCCTCTGGGGTGACATATTCGGCCAGCAGGAAGCGAATGTTGTGCCGTTGGATGATTAAATCTTGTACGTCGTATTCTCGGTAGCCATTGAAGGTCGCTCCTTCTGGTAGCTCCTCCGGTTCGATGAGCCGCTCTTCATCTGGGACAAAGCTGGTCTTTTTACTCCTTTTCTCGGAACCGGCTCGTTTCTCCCCCTCTTTTGGGGTCTTTTTTTCTTGGTTGAGCGTACTGGGCTTGATTTTAGGCCGGCTCTTCAGTTTCTTGGCTGCTTTAAGTTCCTCGTCGAGGCCCTTGACTTGCTTTTCGAGTCGCGCTACCTTCCTCTCTAGGTCAGCTATAGTTTTTTCCTGGTTCTCAATCACCTGTTTTTGCTCGGCCACCAGGTTCAGCAACCAGTTGACCAAGGGAGTGCGTTCGGTTTCAGGGCTCTCGATGGGAAGAAGCATATCCTTAGTTAAAGCAGATTTTCTTCCTCAGTGCAACCTAAGTCGATGCTTTCTCACGAGTGCGGGTTCATTTTCTAGGTTGACTTCGGCTTCCTTACCAGCATTTATTGAGATGTTGCAAGAAGGAGACTGTCTGATCATGGATAACGCCAAGATTCATCTCGGAGAAATGGTCAGAGAAATAATCGAACAAGAAAAAGCTAGACTCATCTATTTACCTCCTTATTCTCCCGAATTCTCTCCTATTGAAAACTTTTGGTCAAAAGTGAAAGCGACGTTAAGAAAACTGAAGGCGAGAACTTACAAAGACTTAATAGAAGGGATTGAATTGGCTATGTTAGAAGTTACTCAAAAAGATATTCGCAATTGGTTTACTCACTGTTGCTACTGTACCTCATAAGTCAGAGAATTGCTATATCTATTAAGCTACTGATAGAGGATTATCTTGCTGCCAACGAATAATACTAACTAGATACATCAGAAGATGAGAGGAGACCATTTAAGTACCGAGGAAAAAGAGTTAAATTCCATCAGGTATAATTAAATCAATCATTTCTTTACGATTTTTTCGATAAATATAGAAATCACTATCTATCGTGAAAATAGAACTACCCCCGATTAATTTACTCATTCTCACCACACAAGCATCGGCAAAGGACATCGGAACGGATCGATAACGTTGCATTAATTCTCGAATAGCATCTACTTCTTCACTAAACTGAAAGGGGATAACGATCTTTTTACTCATAACTAATCCCATGACAGCATCTTCACCGCCATAAACATTTTGTAATAAAAAACACGCTTCGGTAATGACAGCTTCACAGCTAAAGAATGGATAGGACAAATTAGCGGTTGCTTGAGTTGCCCGGCTCTTCGTTACTCTTTATGCTAAATCAACATACAAGATGCCAAGACAACATACTTCTAACCCAAAAATTCCGAAAGTTTCTCAAGCCATAGGCTCTCCGTTTTATTAGTTTAAGTTTATTGTTGATTCCCTCGACCAT
>NZ_JAPZQM010000462.1:0-3104 GCF_027530565.1 Microcystis sp. LE19-10.1B
GGTGGAGGGAATCAACAATAAACTTAAACTAATAAAACGGAGAGGCTATGGCTTTAGAAACTTTCGGAATTTTTGGGTTAGAAGTATGTTATCTTGGCATCTTGTATGTTGATTTAGCATAAAGGGTAACGAAGAGCCGAATCATTGAAAAGCCTTTGTCGAAATAGCCCACAAAATGAATCACTGCGATTGCGCTCTCAACTACTGCCAACAAGCGCTTGAATTATGCCAAGAATTGGGGATTACCTTGGTTAAAGAGTGTGAGGAACTGTTAGGGCAAATTCAGGTTACATTAGAAGAAGATTAGAAACCCTTGATCACCTATACCAACCATGAAAATTAAAGCGATTATTCATCCAGCCGAAGAAGGCGGTTATTGGGCGGAAGTTCCGGCCCTTCCAGGTTGCATCACGGAAGGCGATAGCCTAGAAGAAGTCACCCATAACTTAAAAGATGCGATCGAAGGATGGTTAGCCGTCGCTAATGAATCCTATCCACGCGGAAGATCAACTGTTAGAAATTGTCCAATGTTTATCCTCTTGACTAACTGATTATGAACAATATCCAAGACTATGATCTAGTTGCTTTAACCGAAGACATCACAGCAATCCACAAAACGACCCATCAGCCCATCCTTCTGCGTCGCGGACAAATGGGAACTGTTTTAATGTCTTTTAATCAGCAAGCTTTTCTGATTGATTTTACCGATCAAAACGGCCAAACCTTTGCGATGGAAACCGTTGATCACTCAAAACTTCTACGGCTGATCAGTGAACCTGAATTAGTCTCAGTCTAAGATAAAACTTTCGCCAACTTTTAGATAGAACTCTTTATCTTGCTATTCGGGAAAAAACTTTCAACAGCTTATTTCATCAAGAAATTGGTCAAATACTCCTTGAAGAAAAAACACTAAAACTAATTATCTTTAACCCTGACAATGAGGTAATCACCCAATGGATAAACTAAACCATTACCGCAAAATTATTCATCAGATTCTTGTCCCCTATAGCCAAATTATTTATAACAATGCGGACATTCAAAATCGTCT
The DNA here is from genome assembly GCF_027530565.1 of Microcystis sp. LE19-10.1B. Classification (NCBI taxonomy): domain Bacteria; kingdom Bacillati; phylum Cyanobacteriota; class Cyanophyceae; order Chroococcales; family Microcystaceae; genus Microcystis; species Microcystis sp. LE19-10.1B. Next base: position 1,049 of record NZ_JAPZQM010000462.1, read on the forward strand.
AGCTTTTGATCCTCAGAATGATCAATATCTCGTCATTTCAGAAGGTTGGCAACAGAATCAGCGTTATCATGATTGTCTGATTCATTTAGAAATTATTAACGAGAAAATTTGGGTACAATGTGACAACACCGAAGACGGTATCACCAAAGAATTACTAAGCGCAGGCATTGCTAAAGAAGATATTGTTTTGGGATTCCATGAACCTAAAATACGTCAATATACAGGCTTCGCTGTCGCTTAACTTTCAAATATGATGGACAATTCTCAAAACCGCAATCGCCGCCAAATGAATCACTATTAGAAGAAGATTAGAAACTCTTGATAACCCAAGTCAGCCATGAAAATCACCTACTTTCAGGATACGGATACTCTATACCTAGAGTTCAATAACAATCCTATTGTCGAGACTCAAGAAATCAATGAAAATACAAAATACAAAATACAAAATACCTTGGTCGATCTTGATCAGCAGGGGAATATTTGTGCAATCACCTTGGAACAGGCCAGAAGCTTAACGGATCTGAATGCTTTTTCCCTCGAAACTATTGTCGCGCCTCAATTAGCTTCAAGTTTATAAGAGTTGTCATAATAAAATTATTCTATAAACCTTGACGTGATATAATATATATAACATTTGGGCGCAGATTCCTTGTGACCCTATAATCGGACAAATTCGTTATTATCAATGACAACAACTTTAATCAATCACATTGAAATTACCCCAGAAACTTGTGGCGGTAAACCGCGCATCGCAGGTCATCGCATCAAAGTCCAAGATGTCGTTATTTGGCACGAACGCCTGGGAATGTCACCCGATGAAATTGTTTATCATTATCCCAGCATTACTTTAGCTGATGTTTACGCGGCCCTTTCTTACTATCACGATCACCTTGAAGAAATTAGACAACAAATCACAGATGATGATACCTTTGCCAAGGAAATGCAAGCTAAAACACCTTCTCTAGTCCAAGAAAAACTAAAAAAAATGAATGGGCAATAAAATTAAATTTCACCTTGATGAAAATGTAAGCTATAGCATTGCTCTTGGATTGCGCCAGCGAGGCCTTGATGTTACTACCACTCCAGAAGAAAATTTATTGGGGGTATCTGATGAAGTACAATTGCAATTTGCTTTATCCAATGGTCGCGTGATTTTTACTCAAGATACTGATTTTTTAAGAATCAATCAATCATCTATAACTCATGCAGGAATTGCTTACTGTCCCCAACAAAGTAAATCTATTGGTCAAATAATTCGAGGACTACTCTTAATCTGGGAAATTCTTGAACCCGAAGAAATGTATAATCACATAGAGTTTATATAGAACCGCATGAAAAAGTGAATTAGTATTTGGCAGATCGATAAAAATAATCAAAAAGCTAATTTTGTTACTCTTTACTACGATAAAATTAAGGAGTATGAATAATGCAACCCGTCCAACTTTTTCAACAAGTCAAATTATGTAGAGATGTCCCCGACACTATTTTTTAAAAAGGTGATCAGGGAACAATTATTGAATATTTACCTCCTAATGAACAACAATCAGAAGCAGGTTATCTCCTAGAAATGTTTGACAATAACGAAACCATTGACGTGATAGCGGTTCCCGTTTCTTGGATAAGTTCTATTAACTAACGATTAGCAAAAATTCAGGCTACATTAGAAGAAGATTAGAAACCCTTGATCACCTATACCAACCATGAAAATTAAAGCAATTCTCAAAATTTAACTTTTTATCCAAATAGGAGAAATTTCATGAGTACCACTATCAATCTTCAAATCACTTTTGAATCTCTAACCGAAGCGATTAAATCCCTTGACTTAACGCAAAAACAACAATTATTAGAAATACTAGAACAACAAATTTTTCAAGCAGAAGAAACTTCCTATCAAGACGACGAGGAAACCTTAGCAGGCAACATCTCAATAAATGCTGGTAAGGAAGCCGAAGTCAACCTAGAAAATGAACCCGCACTCGTGAGAAAGCATCGACTTAGGTTGCACTGAGGAAGAAAATCTGCTTTAACTAAGGATATGCTTCTTCCCATCGAGAGC